>JAFTVY010000041.1 GCA_017465545.1 Ruminiclostridium sp. | reverse complement strand
TGAAGAATACCTTTATCTGCTCTGACATATGCTCTCCTTTTGTTACCTGAACAAGGTACATTCACCGCTCTTGCGGTAGTAGTCTATTCTCTCCTCTATCGCCTGCCTTGTGGTCTTGTAAAAATCCGCAAGGCAGTCGATACACAGGAATTCATCTGCATTTCTTGTGACTAACTTTCTGTAGATGGCTATATCGTCGCCACCGAGCTTTGCGCCACATTTATAGCAGGTGCTGTAGTTTGCCATCAGAGCTTTACTACCTTTGCTCTGAATACGAGGCAATCGTGAGGAGCTACAGTCTGTACCAGTCTTTCGCTGAAGGTACCTATATCCTTATGCTCCCAGCAATCGTATACCTGAAGTCCTCTTCCTGCCGCCGCAGATAAGCCTATATCCCACAGCTGGAGTGACATTTCTGCATTTACGTCGCTGAAGTTGAACATACCTATAGCAAAGTCTCCGTTTGAAAGAGGCTTTACAAGGGAGAATACGTTCTCAGGGTTGTTCCACTGGCTGATGCGGTAGGGACTGCGGCATTCGATATCCTGATTTAATGCAAGCACGTCCTTGTTTGTAAGGATTTCCTTTGTTCTGTCTGTCATACGGCGCACGTCACAGCCTATCATAAGAGGGCTGTTCATCATTGCCCATAAGGAGAAATGAGTCTTGTACTCGGTATCGGTACAGCCGCCTATACCCTTGCCGTCCTTATTTGCAAACTGATCGTGAGAGCCACCGTTTATAAATTCATTGTTTGAACCGCCGTGCATACCTACTACCAGCATATCTATATCGTTATGGCAGAAGGGCGCACCGTAGCACTGATTACCCATCTGGGAGAGAGCAAGTCTTTTTATGCATTCCCAGTTGTCCTGAATATCACCGGTTGAACGGAACATATGCGCACCTGATTCTCTTATCCAGCGGTAGATGTTATCATTACCCCAGTTACAAGCGGAGAAAAGAATCTCTCTGCCGCAGTTACGAAGAGCGGTGCTCATTCTCTTATAGAGTATCTCGCCGGGGATGTAATCGGGCTTGTAGCAATAGTCATACTTCAGATAGTCAACGCCCCAGCTTGCAAAGGTTTCTGCATCCTGGAATTCGTGCTCAAAGCTACCGGGATGACCTGCACAGGTGTGAGTACCTGCACAGGAGTAGATACCGAATTTAAGTCCCTTGCTATGTACGTAGTCGGCTACCGCCTTGATGCCGTTAGGGAACTTGTAGTGATCGGGTACAAGCTCGCCCTTTTCATTTCTCTGCTTTTCGCTCCAGCAGTCGTCGATTACGATATACTCGTAGCCTGCGTCCTTCAGTCCGTTTTCCACGAAAGCGTCTGCCGCCTGATTGATAAGCTCCTCGTTAATCTCCCAGGTGAACGTATTCCAGGAGTTCCAGCCAAGAGGAGGGAGCATTCCTAATTTTCTTGTTTCCATTGTTTCCATTGTAGTATACCTTTCCTTTTCGGTTAATTAAAATATGTTACGGAGTCCTACCGTAATTTCTATTTTTTCTATGCCGTGGGCAAGAAGGACGTCTATCGCCTCTCTTGTTACGGTTTCACCGGGCATAAGTAACGGGATACCCGGTGGGCAGGGAGCAATAACGCTACCGCATATCTTTCCTTCTGCGTCCTCTATATTCACTCTCTGCTTCATTCTGCCATAGGCGGCTGAGGGGGAGGATGCCGCTGTAGTCCTTATCATAACGGGAGGCTTCGGCAGTCTTAATAATGCCGAGCGTTCCATTACACCTTCTGAAAATACCATATGCATGGTTTCAAAATCCTCTTCGGAGGTATGCCAGCCAAGAAGCAGAACGCACTTATATTCGTCCGCATATTCGCAGGCAATACCAAACTGGTCAAGCTCGTAGGCAAAACGCTGTCCCGTTGTAAACATAGCAGGACAGTCGAACACTATCCTCATATCGTCACTTTCCGACAGTATATAGCCTGATGAGGAAATATGATTTTTCAGCTCCTTTATCTTTTCCACAAGCTCCTTTATACGATTGGGGTTTTCACACACGGTAGCATTGAAGCGGTCCAGACTGTCAAGAATAAGATAGCTGGGACTTGACGAGCCGAACAGCGACATAGTTTCCTTGGCGTTTTCGCAGTATTTCTTATTACCGATATGAAGGTATGCGCCGCCCGTCAGCACGGGGAGAGTCTTGTGAGCGGAGTCGGCACACATATCTGCACCGAGGGTTATCGGGTGTCTGTCGGTTTCGGTAAATCTCAGATATGCTCCGTGGGCGTTATCCACAAGAAGCGGAATATTATGCCTTCTGCACACCTCGGAGATTGCCGCTATATCACTCATACCACCGTAATAGTCGATAGAATTTATAAACACCGCAAGGGTACGCTCTGTTATCTTCTTTTCGATTCCGGCAGGAGAAATATCACAGCTCATATACTTATCAGGATATACCCAGGAGGGGGTAAGTCCCAGCAGTATGCAGGTATTTATAAAGCTACGGTGAGAGTATCTGCCTGCTATGACGTGGTCTCTTCCCTTTCCCTTCTGCTTTGCCAGCATAAGCATTGTCTGTATGGCAAGGGTACTGCCACCGCAGGAATAAAGAGTCTGCTCCGTACCGAATATGCGGGAAGCTATACGCTCGCTCTGTCCGATTATACCACGGTTATCGGAAAAAGGATCCGACTCAAAGAGGCTGTCCGCACCTTCTATCTCGGTAATGTCAAGAGGATGCTCATAGCCCTTATGTCCCGGCATATAGC
The DNA here is from genome assembly GCA_017465545.1 of Ruminiclostridium sp. Taxonomy (GTDB): domain Bacteria; phylum Bacillota; class Clostridia; order Oscillospirales; family Ruminococcaceae; genus Ruminiclostridium_E. Next base: position 28,811 of record JAFTVY010000041.1, on the reverse strand, counting down.
ACCTTACCTTGCAGTCCTGCTTGTTTTTTATAAGAAAGTCGTGTATGGGAGTTAAGGTATCATTCATCTCCATAATAGCTCCTTTCTGAAGAATTTGCATAATTACTCTTTAATTTTAGCATAAATCAATAAATTTTTCAATTTTTATTTGAGATTTTTTAAAAAAATTGTTGAATTATCCGCCGTTTTTTTATATAATTAAGTATATAGCATTAAAATCAGGAGTACCTTTAAATAAATGAAGATAAAAAAATTCATCGGTACGGTCTTTCTTGCTACGGCAATTGTCTTCACCTGCGCCTGCAGTAAGATTGATTACACGGCAAGCACAGACAACGAGAGTCTGCCTCTGCCCTCCTTTACGGATGACAACAGCCGTGAGGAAAGCAACGTACCGCCCGCCAACATCACCACAGAGCTGATGAAGGAAAATTATAAAATAGAGCTTAAGGACTACAAGCTGACCAAAGAAGCCGAAGAAATCGTAAAGGAAGGCACGGAGATCTTTACCGACGTTGCCCCCTTTACGGGAGAGGGTTATATAAGACTTGGCGCTTTTCAGAGTGTGGATTTTCTTATTGAGCTACCCACAGACCAGCATTATAATATCACCATTTCCGCTTGCGGAAACGGTGGCGCAGTTACCCTGACGACAGGCGGCACAAAGCTTATCGACAGCGAAAACGGAAAATATAAAAGATGGAACGGAAATCAGCACGGAGCCTACAAGGTTCACCAGAGCAGATTATTCACAGATTACAACGTAGCTCCCGTATATCTTGAAAAGGGTATAAACAAGATAACCCTGCAGACGGTATCGGGTAGCGTATATATCGACAGTATCACCGTAACCGAGGCAAACGTAAAAAGCGACCGATACGAAAAGGCAGGAACCTCGATTGCAGGCGACGAAATAAACTACGGCAGACTGCAGACAATGAGCTATCTGAAATCCATCTACGGCAAGCAGACGCTCACCGCTCAATACGTTACTCCCAACACAAACGCCGAAATTGACGTAATATACCGCAATACCGGCAGATACCCTGCTATCCGCTGTGGCGATCTTACGTACTGTACAAAGGCGGGTGCTTCCCTGCTTTCGGGTGCTAACGAGAATACCGATATTGAGCTTGCGAAGGAATGGGCAAAGCAGGGCGGTATGGTAATGTACAGCTGGTACTGGTACAGTCCTATCGGTAAGACCAGTCTCTATGCAAAGGACTGCGAATTTGACGTGACAAAGGCTGTCACCGACAACGAAAAATATTACACCCTGACCGAAGAAGAACTGAAGCTTCTTCTTGACGACGGTAGTATCAACGAAGAATGTTTTAAAATATTCTGTGATATGGACAGCGTTGCAAGTCAGCTTAAAATACTTTATAACGAAGATATTCCCGTACTGTTCAAGCCTATGGCGGTAACGGATAACGAAACCTACTGGTGGGAAACGGACGAAGAGACCTACAAAACTCTGTGGAAGATGATGCAGATACGCTTTGAAGAACTTCATGAGCTGTCAAATCTTATCTGGATATGCCCTGTCACAAAGGGCAGAATGTATCCCGGTGACGATTACGTTGATATAATCGGCTGTGATATCTTCAACAATTCCGACAATGCAAATCTCCAGGGTATGCTGAATACCGATGCTCTTACCCTCAACACCAAGATGACCGCCCTGACAGAATGCTTTTTCACTCCCGATCCCGATATACTCTACAGAGAAAACTGTATGTGGCTGTGGTGCGGAGCGCTGGACGGAAAATATCTGATAAATTCCGAAGGATATATGACGGGAAATTATATTTCCGTTTCACAGATGAAGAAGATATACAACCACGAGCTTACCATCGCAAGAGATGAGCTTTCGATAGACTGATAAAAAGGAGCTGATAAATTGAAATACCGCTGGCATAAAAAATATCTGTACTGGGGCGTTACCGCCTTCTGCGTAATCGCCGCCGCTATAGTATTCTTTTTAGGACTTTCCCAGATAGAGCCTATACTTGAAAAGATAGGTGCGTTTTTAAGCATACTGACCCCCGTACTCTACGGCTTTATCATAGCCTATATTTTGTCCCCCGTGGCTACCTATTTTGAAAAGCCCGTTTTCAGAAGACTTTTCTACACCATCCAGGACAAGAAGAGAGAAAACTTTATAAAAAAGCACCCGGGCGAAGCTCCCCCTGAAAAAACCTTCCCCGTAAGAAAGGTAGCAAGAGTGCTTTCGGTGGTAGTAACCATGATACTCGCCCTCATACTGCTGGGCGGTATGACCTGGATACTTCTCCCTCAGCTTATCGATACCATTACCTCTCTCGTAAACAATATGCCCACCTACGTAAAGCAGGTTACCGAATGGGTATCGGGACTTCTCGAAAACTACCCGGATATAAAGGCATACGTACTGCAGTTTACCGGTGGAATTTCAGAAATGGTAAACAACTGGCTTTCTACCGACCTGCTCCCCCAGATGACGAATATCTGGGAGCTGATAAGCTCAAACGTTATGAACGTTATAAACGTTCTGATAAATCTTTTACTCGGCGTTGTCATTGCGGTATACTTTCTCAACAGCAAGGAGCTTTTTGCCGCTCAGGGTAAGAAGATAGTATACTGCTTCTTCAAGACAAAGCACGCAAATAATATTATAACTGCCGTAAGGGATATCCACAAATCCTTCGGACAGTTCATTACCGGCAAGCTTATCGACAGCTTTATAATCGGCGCACTTTATATAATCATAATGAGTATTCTCGGTATGCCCTATGCAACCCTTGCAGGCGTAATTATGGGCGTTACCAGTATAATCCCCTTCTTCGGTCCCTTTATCGGTGCCGTTCCCTGCGTACTGCTGATGCTCCTTGCAGATCCTATCCAGTGTCTGTGGTTCCTTATCCTTATGATAATCATTCAGCAGATCGACGGCAACATTTTAGCTCCCAAGATCATAGGCGACTCCACAGGTCTTTCAAGCTTCTGGGTAATCTTCGGTATGCTGGTAGGTCAGGGTATATTCGGCTTTGCAGGTCTTATCATCGGTATTCCTCTGTTTGCGGTGGTTTACTCCTTCGCAAAGAAGAGAGTAGCCAGGGGACTGGAAGAAAAGAACCTCCCCTCCGACTCAAACGATTACCGTGACATTCACCACATAGACGATGAAACCGGCGAAGCGGTGATGTTCCCCCATCCGCCCTATATGAAAAAGGAAAAGAACAAGGAAAAGAAGTCTCTCAAGGCTTTATTTAAAAAGAAGAAAAAACAGTAAGCGTCTGCTTTCTGCAAAAAAGAGGTTAATTTTATGACAGAATACGTAGTAACCCCCGAACAGATGAAAACAGCAGAACAAGGCTGTGAAAAATACAGTATCTCCCTTGCCACTCTTATGGACAATGCGGGAGCGGCTGTAGCCGACCTTGCTTTAAAGCTTTTAAAAGAACCTGAAAAGGCGGAGATTATGATTCTCTGCGGCGGTGGTAACAACGGCGGCGACGGTTACGTAGCGGCAAAGCTTCTTTCAAAGGTATGTGCAAGGGTAAACGTGACGGCACTTTCAGAGCCTTCTACCGAGCTATGCCGCAATGCCTTCGACAGATGCAAAGCAGGTATCAGCGGAGAGCTTATCTACGTAAATAACGCTTTAGAGCTTGCCTGCGAGTATATAGATAAGGCTGACCTGATAATAGACTGTATTTTCGGGACAGGCTTTCACGGAGAAATCGAGCCTGTTGAAAATACGGAGGAGCTGCGCTTTCGTGTACCCATAAGACCGATAACAAAAATAATAAATGCAAGTAACGAAAGCTCTGCCGTAAGGCTTTCGGTGGATATACCCTCAGGCTGTAACGCCCTGACGGGAGAGGTGGCAGGCTGTGCCTTCCGTGCAGATTATACCCTTTCTCTCGGTGCATACAAGACGGGACATATCCACAGCCCCTGCAGTGACTACTGTGGCGAGCTTGTCCTTGCAGATATAGGCATACCCGATAATGCATATGAGGGATATACGGCAGTTATAAGTTCGGAAAAGGATTTTGCCGCAAAGCTCCCTACAAGAAGGAGAATCAGTCACAAGGGGGACTACGGCAGACTGCTTAATATCGCAGGTAGTGAGAACTACGTAGGTGCGGCGTGGCTTTCCACAAATGCGGCACTTCACGTAGGTACGGGACTGGTTACACTCTGCTCGGTAAAATCGGTTACCACGGCAGTTTCGATAACCCTTCACGAGAGTACCTATCTGCCACTCACCGACAGAGCGCATATAGAAAACGAGCATATAAACGATATTCTTTCTGCGGCAGAAAACGCTACCGCCGTACTTATTGGCTGTGGTACCGGCTGTAGCGAGGATATAGCAAGAATAACCACCTCCCTTATAAAATATGCCGGCTGTCCCGTAATTATTGACGCCGATGGTCTAAATTCCATTGCTTCGCATATAAATGAGATAAAGGACAACAACGGTATGGTAATACTTACCCCGCACCTGAAGGAATTTTCCAGATTATCAGGCCTTGATATGGGTTATATCCAGAAAAACAAGTTAGAGGTGGCAAGGCTGTTTGCAAAGCAGTACAACGTGCATCTGCTACTGAAGGACGCCTACTCGGTATATGCCGCTCCCGATGGCTTTACCGCCGTTAATTTAAGCGGTAACGACGCTCTTGCAAAGGCAGGTAGCGGAGATACCCTGGCAGGTACTATTGCAGGTCTGATTGCAAGCGGTGCCGGAATAAACGATGGTGTGACCGCAGGCGCATACCTCTTCGGAAAATCTGCCGAGCTTGCCGCCGAAACTCACGATACAAGAAGTATTCTCCCTTCCCTCCTTCCTTCGGAGTACGGCAGAATAATAAAAAGCATCGTCTGATATAAAAATAAAGTTGTCCTTTAATTTACGAAAGGACAACTTTTTTTATGAAAGGAAAAATTCTAATATCCGCTGTCGGTATATCGGCGCTGATGCTTTTATGCGGCTGTGAAAACAATACCCTTATGCCGTCCCCCGACCTGTCGGGAAATATCAGCCTGCAGGGGACTATCTCCTGCGATACGATAAAGGCAGAGGCAGAAATCAGCCGTACCGACGGCGTGTGGAAGATAACCTACACCTCGCCCGACAGTATAAGCGGTATGGAGATAGTGACAAGCGGTACCGACCGCAAGGTCACCCACAGCGGAATCGTATTTGACTATAAGACCGAGGACGTTCCCTTTATTACCGCTATCGATTACGTAACCGGTGCTATTGACAGTACGGCGCAGAAGGACAACATTTCGCTGTCAAAGGGTACTGACGAAAAGGGCAAGGAGGAGATAAGGCTGTCAGGCACGGTACTGGAAAGCGGTTTTACCATAACCACCGACAGTACGGGAAATATCAGCTCTGTTTCAGCAGGCGGCTATAAATTCACGGCGGTAACAGATGATAAAAAGAAAGAATGAGCTTCGCATCTATAAACGGCTCCGCCCCTTTATAAAGGGTACTGTCACGGCATTTGCAGTCATGCTCGTCTTCTCCCTGCTTACGTCCCTTTGTGCCTGTGTGGCAGGGCTGTCGGAGGAAAACACCGTAGTCCCCGCCCTTATAACCTTGTGCATAAGCTCTGCCGCAGGAGGAATAATAACCGGCAGTAACAAGGGCAGAAACGGATTTTTCTGGGGCGGCGTCGAAGGAGCTTTGCTGTTTCTTATAATCCTCACCACCTCGCTGATTACCGACAACGCCGATAACGGCCAGCTTATCACAAAGCTCCTGTGCTGTATTATAAGCTCTGTAGCAGGCGGAATAATCGGAGTGAACCTGAGGATTGATTAAATTTGCGGAGCAAATTTAATAGTGATGTTTCGTGCCTTGCACGAAGTGATGTACGGCTACGCCGAGTGATGTTCCGACTCCGTCGGAGTGATGTTTCGTGCTACGCACGAAGTTGTGGGAATCATATGTTGACAAAATCATAGATTTTGTCAACTGCCGCAGTTATTGCCTATGGCAATAACTACTCGCCTGCGGCAATTGATGGATTTTAAATTCCGCCGGCGGCGGTGGGCAAATTTCAATTTACGACCCTAACACAACAAAAAAAGACTACAAACATACCCCGAAGAGGTATATTGTAGTCTTTTCTTTTCAGGCTTTTACAGTACGGATTATTGTTTTTAGCCATCACTTGCGTTTGAAAATTCCGCCAAATCCACCTTTTTTCTTATCCTTATCTGTATCGATCGGTACTTCAAACGATTCCTTGATTTGCTTGACTCTTCTGATTGCAGCACGCATATTGAATATAACAACGTCAAGATCTATGGTATTATCTGCAGTAAGCTTTGCATTGAAGGCGTTAGGATCTACAAGTACCAGGTGCTCAATATCAGGTTCGACAAATCGGAAAAACCAGACGATTTCCTTATCGTTACCAGACATTACTTCGGCATCCAGCATCTGAAGTGAATCCTTCACCTTATGCTTAGGATAATTTTTCTTTATCTGTTCCCTTTTCTGAGAATAGTATGATTTTCTCATATCGCAACACAGATATATATTTGAAGCCACAGGATAATTTGATTTAATGTATGCGCTCATATTCAAAGCGACATTTTCATATTTATCCAGTGGTATGATGCCGCTGTTTCCATTCTCCTCTATTGTTACAGCAGAGGATTTTGATTTATCAAAAATCACCGGAAGACTGGAGACGGGCAGGCCGGTATTTGTAAAGCTGAAGGGAACGTCCGACTTTTCCACCTCATCAACAAGGCTCTGTAACCAGCTCATATTCATCTGCGCTCTTTCTGAATAGGCGTAGATATCTTCAGCAGAAAGCGAAAAAGGAGCTATCTGACCGTTGAAAAAGTCTACAGACGCAAGGCGGACAAGTTCCTTACGGAATAACTTCCATGCTGTTCTCAGGTATTCTCTGGGAATAAAGAAGCCTGTCAGCTTGACTCTGGAATTTGTAATCCAGAACGTAAACATAGCCATACCATCTTCAAAACAGCAACCGAAAACGCTGTTCTTTATTCTGTCGCTGTTCGTGTTTGTCTGGAATTTTCCGTTCACGTCTTCATATATATGTCTGATTATTGATAACGTAGACATAGACATAAGCTGATTTCTGGCATCCATATCGGCTTCTGATGGTTGAACTGACAGTGGCATTAAAAGGGGTACCAGATGTATATCAAAGTTATTTCTATCCAATTTTAATCCTCCTTCTCAAACGTGTAACTGCCCATAATCTCCCGGATGTTATATGCCGGCACTTCCCAGCCCATATTTTCGGCAAAATTGCGGATGGAATGTCCCTGTGACATAAGCTCTCTTAAAGAAACACCCTTTTCAAAATTGAATTCCTGCGGTTGACTACAGATTACTTCCGAACCGGAGTTAATGGATTTGTTATTGTAAATAACCCATTTGTATTCGGATTTGTGCTTGCTGTCAAAATTGAAACGACATCTTAAAACGTATAGCTTTCTTTCGCCGGCTTTTATGTTTTTATTAAAGCGTATCGGGCGATACACTTCGAAGAAACGATCAACAGGCTCTTCAGTTTCGCCCGTAAGCGTAGAAAAGGCTGTCTTGACACCGTAGGATCTTCCTACTGACGCTAAAAACTGACCTGCATAGGTTCCGAAGAAAAAAGGAAATGGTGTCGGAGCCGCTGAAATAGTGCGTGAAAGGTTATCAAGTACCTTTACAAAATGTCCATCTTCTGAAAAAATATTAATTGCAGTAGGAAGAAGAGCACCTTCCACCATCGGGTTATGATCAAACTCACTGGGTATCACAACGCTGTCAGAAATAATTCCTTCGTTGAACATAGTGCAAAGAGACGACTTCTTCTTTGAGCGTAACCACATAAGCATAGAAGGAATATTTGCATAGAAATAATCAAGCTTGTCATAAGTGCAGCACAAACCTTCAAGTGACCACGTTGGTCTGCCCTGGAAATCGTCAATATATTCCCCCGTCTCAGCGGATTCAATCCTTACAGCTCTTATAAGCAGACAGCAACCATGCTGTTTTATAGGAAGGAACATAAAAGTGTTGTTCCATGCATATTCGTCTGCATTTTCCGTTTCATCGGCGAACACGTCACATCTGCTGCGGATATTGAACAAGCCCTGACAGCCCTGAATAACCTTATCGGTTATATAATCAGGAGCTGTGCGTATCTTGAATCCGTCTTTTTGTTCAACACCTCTCGAGTAAATAAATATATCACACTTCATAATAGTCACCTCACCAATTCTACTGTTTTGCACCGAAAATTCTTCTGGCATTGAGAATAGGATAATGCTCTACAGTAAGCCTTCCTATATCGTCACGTGCCTGTACTACGTCAACGTACGCACGTACGTTTCCTTTATTGAACTTACCTATACGCGTACGCAGTGTATTTCTGCACCTCTCAAGTGAAAAACGTATACGCCTATCAAGCACCAACGCCGATCCAAGTACGATGCTTTGTAAAAGCGCATCAATATTCCAAGGGTTATAATCTGGATTATCAAGCAAGTTTCCATTGCTGTCAAACACCATATTATATTCAACGTTTGCCGCGGAGTAAGGACATATACTGCACTTCATACAATTTCCTTCAATATAATCCATCAATCTTTTGTAAAGCGTTACCGCTTTTGATTTAAGAGCAGAAGTGTCTCTGTCTGCTTCACTCAGAAAATATATATCCGTGCGGCTTATTGCAATCTGCACAAATACATCTCTTCCGTAACGTTTTTTTACACCTTCAAGCTCATTGAGGATGTACGACTCATCATCGTTATCGTCATTTATTATCTTCTCTGCATCAAGAATTATAAGGGATGCCGCAAAATTTCCGTACGTATCACTCTCGTTAAGATCGTCAGTAAGATTATTGCGTATATTGTAGAACTCAAGACGTCCACAAAGACTATCACCTACACGCATATCTACTGAAAAAACATCTTCTCCACTCAACGTTTTTCTGAAAGCGTCATCTATTTTGAAATCCTCCAGAACGTGATAAGACTTAAGACTCTGTTTTATAAGCTCCGATCCTTCTGCCGTCTCGTATTCCTTTTCAATGGGGAGAATTCTGAACAGCTCATTATTCACCTTGACAATGCTGTTTACGCACTTATGTACAATAGCACTTATAAGAGTTTTCTTTCCTCTGCCATCGGGAGCAATAAGAAAAACCCTACTGATTCCGTCTAATACCATATTGTCACCCTGGCATCAGCCTTCCGCTCTGCCTATCTGAGAATCAGTAGACAGATGCATCTCGTTTATTTGTCTGCTAAAATATGACGTATCACCTGCAAAGGCACCGAGTATCTTTGAAAGAAGTCGCTTTTCTTCCTGAAGCTCTGCAAGCTTCGCTCTGTTTTCCGCACGTGCAGCCTTCGCTTTTTTGCCAAGATCAAATTTGATGCGCTTAAATTCTGCTTCTAAAGCTTGTATCTGATTTTCCTTTTCATTTACAATTCTCGCAACTGAATTATAAATACAGAAAATTATAGCTACATCAATATTTTTCTGTTTGATATCTGCGTCAGGTTTTATATGATTTTTCTCGTTGGTGTTTCCCTCACCTATTGCAGATACAGGTATAACGCCAAAAGAACCGCCGCTGGAAAGTGTAGCCATATGAGTTCTCTCATAAGAGCGTTCAACCAGAATACGGCTTATCTCGCTGAAATTAGCACGTTTGAATCCCTCAGGGATAGAAGGATGATCCGATTTTGTAAGAGCAATAAGCGTTGTAAGACTACGATGGTTATCAATTACAACATCCGTTATAGCGTCATACACCGCATTTACTCTCATAGAATAGATTTTATTATTGATAGCAGTGGGATTGTTGGGTGTCTCTGCAATAGCCGCCGCATCTGCAACAATAATTATAGCGTCACTTTCTGCGATATTCTTGCAGACACCATCAAAATACTCTGCAATTGCTTCATTTGGTCTGTCAAGAATTTCTCCTGCGTAGTCGGTAATGACCATATCACAACAACGTTTATTATCTACTCTGAGCTCAAAGGTGAATTCAGTTGAGTCGGACGTACTGTCCATAAAATAGTTTCTGATAAGATAGTTGGTATCCATCTCACTCGCTGCCATTACCGCAGCCTTAATTGCTTCATCATCGTTTTCAGAATCTGTCGTAAAGAAGTTCTGATTCATTTCGATACTTGTAACCTTGAGAGTTATCTTACTTGCATTGGCTCCTGAACCTACGTTTACAACGCCTCCGACAAGTGACTGGTAGATACCCGAAAACAGTGCTGTTTTACCGCTACCGGATCCTCCGATAAGGCATATTCTTATTGCATCCTTTGACATAAAAATCCTTCCTTTACGTTATTGTAAATTGTCTAATTTATTATTTTGTATTATCCAACAAATTTATTGATAAATTTGATGATAACGTCCAGATATACAAGCGCACATCCGGTATATACTATACCTTTTATCGCAAGAATAATGCGTCGCTGTACGTCCATTGCCCTTAAAAGCCCGCGTATGAGAGTAACAAAAGCGCCCAAAGCTCCGATAATGCTTAACAGCATATACAGTGCCACTGGTATAGCACCGACATCACTCATATCGCCCGAACCCGGAAATAATATTCCGATAAGCGTAAGTATACCCCATATTGCCACGCCTATAGCAACCCAGATAATAGTATCTCTGATTATCTGACTGGTAAAAACGTTATGTATACGATATTCATCGCTTACTATCTGTGCCGGTCGAAGCTCGATTGACGGGCCCTTCCTTTCTATAACCGTCACGTCCTTGAAAAATCTTTTATAGCAGCTGTCGCACACAAAATCCAGATTCTTTTCATATCCGGGAAGCGATTTTCCTGATTTTTTCTTATCACGACAGACTCTGCACAGTTGCGCTTCCTTCGGACTCCTTTTTATAGGGAAAGATGCCATATTATTCTCCCTTCCTTAAGTTATATTTGCCGGTACGTCAACACAATTATCCCGTCTTGAGGGAGTTGAAGCACTTACTGCATAGCTGTAATCATCAGGAACGTCACTTGCCTCAAAGCAATACGCCGTCTGTGGCATTTGTATTTTCTTCATTGCTCTTGCAGCAGATATCTGCCCTCGTGTTTCTGAATTTGCCACTCCATGAATCTGAACAGCCAGTTCATCGGTAATACGACGGTATCTGTTCTGCCTCATTGTTTCTATAAGCGTTCTTACAATTCGTGCATTTCCTTTGGCGGTTGCTCCGGATTTATACAGCTGTGTCAGAAGCTTCGTTATTTTCTCTTTTGCCTCATCAGATACCGAATCCTTTGTTTTTTCGCACATTTTCATAAAAATCTGCATAAGCTGTTCGGCGTTGTAGTCTTTGAATTCATAAGTTCTTACACGGGATTCCATACCGGGATTTACTCTTAAGAATTCATCTCTCAATTCTGTATAAAGCACAAATATCACGTTGAAGTTCTTTCGGTCAGTCTCCATTCTGTTTAGCATGGCGTGGATTACTTCTCTGCCGTTACTCATTTTTGCAAGCTGATACGCTTCTTCGATAACAAGTATTGTATTGTGCTGGCATGCTTCATCCATTCTGCGGTTTATCTCTTCCGCGCCGCCACCGATATGAGAGCTCATTATTTCTGATGCATCAATGTATATCGGTTCCTTACCGCCTAATATGCCGAGTGAATGATACAAATCCGCAGTAAGCTGTGCCGCCGTTGATTTACCGGTTCCGGGGTTTCCACACCATATCATATGCGACGGACCCGGATATTCAAGTCCCTTTTCTTCATATTCAATCTTGAGTGCAAGCTGATCGTTGAACATATCCACGAGAAAATCAAGACCTACGTATTCGTATATCTTTGCATAAATATCCTCGGTGGAAAGACCTCTCTTCTCAAACAATGAGATATTCTTGCCAAAATCTTTCTTTTCAACGATTATGTCGCCTGTAAGATTTTCCTGTATATATCTGTAGCTGGATTGTCTTTTTACAGTTGCCGCAAGGGTGTTCATATCTCTTGCGTTTCCGAAGTTTTCTCTGTCTCTGTCAGAATAGAGATTCTCAAAGAATACCGGCAGTCCTTCTTTTACCTCATCAGAAAGGATAATGCATTGACTGGAATCATCCTCCGGCTTTCCAAAGTGACTTTCGAATATTGACTGAAGGAGATCGGGTTTGTAGCCTTCAAGATTTATGATATTGGATTCACCGAATCGTGAAAGTAAACCTTCATTCATATTCCAGACTTCATCCATACGCTCAGCGTAACCTGCAAAAATTACGCAGAATCTTTTGGATTTGCTGGTCATTGCCGCCACAAGGGTATTTATAGCCTCAGCGCAGTAGTTTGCACCGCTTGACATCCCCTTGTTATCCTCTGCTAGATTATATACTTCATCTATAAGAAGTACACCCTCCTGAGCCTGCTCTATCATTGCGGCAGTCTGAATAGCCGTTGATCCTATATACTGTCCTATAAGCTTATCACGGGAGCCTTCGACAGTGTGTCCTGATTTAAGCACTCCTTCATGCTGAAGAATCTGTCCTATAAGACTTGCAATCTCAGATTTACCTACACCGGGCGGTCCCTGGAGAACAAAATTCGGTACTTTTCCGAGAGAGGACGAAGCGCTTCTGTCCGGCTCGAGTCTTTCTATGCCCGTGCCTGATCCGGTACTGTTCTTTGTAGGATTTGTGCCATATCTGCTACGATGGCTGACCACGAAGCTATTTATTACTTCATATGCCGCTTCCCATCCCTTGCAGTTTTTAAGTACTTCCAGCGGATCTCCTACGTCCTTATATTTCTTATTACTCAAAGAATATATAGTTGATACAACGTCCGGTGTTATCTCTACTATAGCTCTCTTTTGCTCAGCCATGTAGGATTCTATACTTTCCTTCATGCTCTTGAGCTCGCTGTATTCAGACTCTCTGCTGTAAAAGCTAAGGGCACGTACAATCTTTTCCTTTTCCGTGTGACGGAACGTTATGCGTGAAACAACAGTAACGTCATTGTTGTTCTCATCACGTGTCGTGTAGGTGTATCCCTTTATGCGCAGATATTCTAAAATGTTACCTATCTCATCGTTAAGAGGTGAGCTTACGATAAGGCTTGAGTTCTGGTTGAATTCTGCACCGCTTGAATTTACCCCTCTTATAAACATAGATTGCAGAGCAAGTGTAGAATTATCATTGAATATCTGCTGAAGATTACGTGAGTCTATGCTCTTTGAAAGGAAGATACATATATTTCTGTTTTCATTAGGCAGACTCTTCCAATCTTCAAAGTACGCATAATAGCTACGTCGACTTCCACTGCTGTTATTTACAAAGTCCTCAAGACTGGTGAATACAAGTGCCTTCTGCTCTGTCGTATCCTTCATATACGCATTAGCGTATTCGGGCGCCTGATCATCCTTTACCTTTATAAAATAACTTCCACCATCCTGATGTTTCTGGGTATTTTCTGCGTTTCTGCCACCTGTTCTTCTTCCGAATCCCGCAACTGACGTTGTTGAAGCTGGAGCTTTGTTTTCGCCTGTCCCTGCTCCTTCCGGTGGTTTTTCTGCCTTTTCGTTTTTATTCTGCCTTCTTGTGTAGCCAAGTCCTCGTTTTCCGTCCTCGTCAAGTGCAAAAAATCTCCCTTTGGCGCCTGAATAAAACACAACGCTTCTGAAGCCCAATGCATGAAGTCGCTGATTCAGTAGTTCTTCAAGACTCAGCACTTTCAGATCCGGAGTGCAGTAGATGTCACTGAGCACACCTGATATGCAGAACATCCTTGTAGATGCTTTTTCAAATTTCGAAGCCATATAAATTACGCTTGTGCGTCTCCTTCCAATATCTCGCCATCAGAATGCATTTCTGTTTTGTGTGCCTCTGCGACACGATTGCTGTGCAGTTACACCCAGTTTCTTTCCGATAGCACTCTCCATTATGTTATTACATACGGTTTCACGCTGAGTATTACGTTTAAGCTCAAGATTATCGCTGTCGAGCTCCTCATCATGACATTCAACCTCAATAGCGGTTTCAAGCTTACCCTCTTCGTTATATTCCGGTCTTAAAGTAACACGAATCATATCATCCGTATCAGGATTATGGAAAAGCATAACCGTCTGTTCAAGGGGATTATATTCGCCGGGGTCTATTTCCTCAAATCCCATTTCAACGTATGATGCGGCTATTATGTCGGCATATTCGTTTCTTATAAGGTTGTTATGAAGTCGTTCATAAGCCTTTTCAACAGAATTCAGAAAGCTTCTGTTAACCCGTTCTGCCTCTGCTAAGATATCTGCAAGTTCTTCCGACGTGAAGCTGTCATAGCTTCCTGCACTGATACGGGAATATAAATCCTTGTAGATTTCCTCTGCCTTTTGCCAATCACCTGCAAAGAAAGGCGTAAAATCCTCCACCTGAACAGTCAGCGGTTCGCCACTATAAGTTTCTTCAAGTGTATAGGAAACTGATCTGAAATTCTGCAAATAGTTTTTCAGTTCTTCTACCGCTACCGCACTTCTGCTATAAAGCGTAGCCGCACGGCGTTCATCACGTAATATATCGCCAACACCGACAGTAGCCTGCTCCATTATACTGTAAGAGTCTATAAGAGTAGCTTCATATTCGCCGTTTGCGTATCTGTTCTGTGCTGTACTGTACGCCTGCTCAAGAATTCTGACAAGATCCTGTACTATTTTGCTTTCACCGTAACAATTCTTCAGATCGTCTATAACCTGTCGTGCCTCTTTCATAGACGAATCTGCCATAAGACGGAAATTTTGCTGGCGCTCTTCTATTGCTCCCGAAAAAGCTTCCATACGCTCTATCTCTATCTCGCGCGCCTCAATGAGTCGCTCTCTTATTTTTCCGCCTGCAATAGCAAGTTCTTTTTCGTAACGCTTTTCTATAGCTGTTGTGCTTTCATTTATTTTTGCGTCAAGACGTTCCTTTGCCGCTACACATCTTGCATTATACGCAGAAAGATCGGCACTCTCTGAAAAAGTTTCTTCGATAAGCTTAAGCTCTTTTTCGTATTCGTCATAGCTTTGCGCCGCAGCTTCCGCAAGCTCCTGGTGCATACGGTTGCTTATAGAATCTATCTCTCCCGAAATAGAAGCAAGCTTACTTGCCGCTCGATTTATCCTTGCTTGTTCTATAGCCTTCGCCGTATAGGATACAGCTGCTCCGAATCCTTTAGCTGCAGTTCCTGCCGCCACAGCTGCAAGGCCGATTACAGCTACAGGTACAATCAATGCAACACCTAAAGGTAATAATAAAATTTCGCCTGATCCACTCATAACAAATATTCCTTTCTATTATAAATGTCCATTTATAAGTCTCTTGAATTCCTTTTTAAAAACAGCAGAGCGTTGTTCTGCCGTGCTTTCACCACTTGGCGACGTCCTGCGCATAACGGTTATTCCGTCGGCCTCGAAACTATCTCTGATTCTTTCCTCGACAGTTCGTTCCAGTTCCGGCATAGACCGTGGTGAATCAACGTCGAAGCCTATACAGTTGTACCACTTGCCATCCCTTTCACAAAATACGGGAATGACATGTACCTCACAGGTTACATATCCGCCGTCATCCGCAAACACCGCTATGATTCCTTTTCGCTTGTCATCGTTTTCATAGATTGCCGAAACAGGAGCATTTCCAAAATTGCATTCGTACATTATATCGCATAGCTGTGCGCATATATCACCTCTCTGTGAATATGCGGCTATTCTGCTGCGCATTGAACGCACAATTGCAATTTCCTTTGACAAGCGTTCCTCGGCTTTTCGCACGGTAAGATACATATATTCCGGCGTATATTGTTCCGAGAGTTGTGCATTAGCTTTCAGAAAACTCATCAACTCGTTTTCCGCTTCTTGCACGTCATCAGAGGTAAAAGACCTCGAAATTCCATAAATCATATCATAGTCTTTTTCGTGACACTCTCTGAAATCAAAAAAACTTCTGTCTACCCAAAATTCAAATTGTGAATAATCAAGAGTACAATTCGCTATATCCTCTTCGTAGTAAAATTCCGGACTTAATCCTTCAATCCTGCGGCACGTCGTAGTAATAAGCTCATGCTCATTTTTTATAAGCTGAGCCAGAACGTTGAAATTCCTCATCCATTTATTGATAAGCGTCTGTATTTCAAGCTCATCTATATTTATTGCCAGCACAAGATTATCTGCAATACCCGTTGCCGCTTCATACGCACCTGCAGTTATAAGGTTCTGCGCTATTCCAAGCTGTCTGTGATACTCTTCACAATGCCCGGGCATAAACCAGTCTACCGGCAAATTATCTTCTAACTGTCGCAACGTGTGAAACGCAGTCTTCAAAGCCTCGTTTCCTCTTGCCTCAAGTTCTTTGAGACGGGCGTGATAGCTTTCTTCCAGTTCCTGCTGCCTTTTATCCGTTTGACGGATATTTTCTCCTTCACGTCTGACAGCCTGCTCAAGCTCTTTATTAAGTGCATCATATTTGCGTTGAAGCTCAAGTCTTGACGTCTCAAGTTTTTTTTCAATTTCACTACTGGCGCTTACAAGAAGTCTTTCGTAGCTTAGCTCGGTATTTTTTCTATCCTCGGCAAGCTGTTGCTCCGTATCTCTTCTCAGCGCCTCAAGAGCCGCTTTATTATCTTCCTCTATTCTTTTTGCTAACTGTCTTGCCTCCCGGCTTTCTCTTTCCATTTGTGACTGCAGCGATTTTATCTCACTTTGCAGCTCTGATACAGTTGCCATAATTTCCTCCACACAGCTTTATTCCATATAGCTATGGTAAAGTCTGATATTTTTCATTGAATTATCTATACAAATGCAAAGCTTTTGCTCCGCCTGCTCTATCAGCTGAAGCGCATTTTTGATATCGCCGCTGCTGAGCACCTCTTCCGCCTGTGCAAGAAGCTCTGTCGCCTCTTTACTGTCATCGCCGGAATAGGCTGAGAGAATACGCTTATCTTCCTGAATACAAAGAAACACGTCCTCTTCGCTTTTCTCCGCCACGACAATCTCTTCACACGCTGATGCCACAGACGTGTCGTCCAGTCGCATCCCAAAGCTTATATCGTAATAATTTTCTTCTACCCGGATAATTACCTTTTCATGCCTGAATGCATCCTGTTCCCACTGATCCACGTATCTTCGGCTTGCAGTGTCAAAGGACGAAAAGCCATATTTAAGGCACAGGCTCTCAACCGTCCCTGCAGGATTGCAGAAGCTGAGTTCTATCTCTTTTACTGTACGTCCTTCAGTATTTAGCTTGTCAGCATTGACAGAAACAGCAAGCTTATCCATTGACGGGAAAAAAGTTACGTTAGACGCCTTTCTGCCATTGCAAAGCATTTCTATTCCGCTGTATTCCTCGGTAGTACCGTCGGCATATCTGAAACTCATAGTAATTTCAAGTATATTCTTGCAATGCTCTATATTACCAAAACAGATATATGTACTTCTGTCCATTTTTACAGGCATAAGCATTTCTCCTTTATTTAGCTTTATTTTTTATCTTTCCGAGAAGAGTCTGCACTGCTCTTGATGGTACTCCCACCATATACATTCTTCCGGCGTTAGTTATAAATCTGCTCTGACGCTTTCTGTTCACATCATAGGCAGGATGTTCTTTATATCGGTCTGTAATATGTATTATACGTTGATTTGACGAACCTCTCAATCCCTTGTTATCATTCTGTTCGTCAACGTATCTTCCGTCTATCACCACGTCCGCAAGCTCGTTTATCAGCCTGCTCACCTCGTTATTTTCACAGGTCAGAGCCTGGTCGATAGTAAAACCCGTATATATCACTACGCTATAATCCGGTCGTGCTGTTTTTACAATCTTCAGAAGCTGGTATAATCTATCAGCCTGAAGCAATGGTTCACCACCACTTATCGTGATTCCCTCAGTATTTTTTGAAGAGATGATCATCTCTGCCAATTTTTCAATAGAAAAAAGACTTCCTCCCTTTACGTCCTGCATTTCCGGAGCTATACATCCATAGCAATCGGCATTACAGCCCTGAAGCCACAGTGCAAATCTGATACCGGGCCCGAGCAGATCCGTATCAACAGTGTAGTTTCCTACACGGATATATCCGTCTTCTGAAAGCCGTTGTATTATCTTCATTGATTACTCCTGTTTTTCATTAAGTGGTATAAATACTGCACTACCCGTCGATATCAGTATATCTTCCGTTCCGCCGTAAAAAGACTTTTTCGTTCTATTGTAAAAATGTACTGTAGAAAAGATGCACTCCTGAGTGTCAAGGCTTATTTTGAACATTACCTTACCACCGTTGACGTCAAACTCATCGGGAAATTTTGAAACGTAAAGCGATCCGATGGGGCGGATATAATCTCCACCGTCCGCATCCAGCGGGCTTTCTACGTGTGTGTAATCTCTGGGGCGTCTGTAAAGAAGAACTTTACAGTACCTTCCCTCTTTTTCCTGTTCTGTAAGATTACATAAAAAGTCTGCAACGATATTATTTCCTTCAAATTTTGTTCCGCAATTTATAAGACAGGTAAATACCTCGCGCCCGCTGAAGGGGGCTAAATTTACCGTGCCTATATCAAAATTGGTCTCCGTGAGACTCTGCCTGCATCCGCTTTGTACACCAAGCTCGTTTGCATATATTGCCGCTCCTCTGGAAACGGCGGTATTATGATCTACGTAATGTATATTACAGTCCGTTCCTTTAAACAGTGCTATTGCCATTTTGCGCACCAGAGGTGTGATCGACGCACCGCCCGTTATGATAAGATCGGATACTGCAGAAAGATTAAGCTGCTGACTGGCTACAGTCACCTTGAGCTGTTTTCTCAGTATATCTATATTTTCCTTAATTATATTTTCGTAATGATTGCGTTTGCAGGTAAACGATACCTCTCTTTCCACCAGCTCTCCGGGAAAGAAAAGTTTAACCGTGCATTCTTCTACGTCTGTGATAGAAAGTGCAAGTTTGACCTCTTCCGCCTTCTCTTCCATCCGACGCATATTTTCTTCTATCTGACTACGAGAAAAACCTCTTTCTTCGTTACTGAAATCTATGCCGAACTTTTTTCTTAAAGCGTCAAGCATAATTCTTGAAACGATGAGCTTTGTAAAATCCACACCACCGAGCTGGCTTATTCCACACACGTATCTGGACTTTATCTGCGGCATCACTTCTACACCGTCGGCTCTTGTGCAATAAAGCATGCATATATCCGTAGTTCCACCGCCGATATCCAGTACAAGCGCATTACCTTCGCAGCTATTTCTCATTCCAAAGAAAAATGCAGCCGCCTCGGGTTCTGATAAAAGTCTGGGATTGAATCCGGCTTTTTCTGCCGCTGTGAATATGGCAGTCTTCATACCTGCATCATAACACGCAGGAACAGTAATCATAACGTTCGCCGTAGTCAGACGTTCTCCGAACCATTCGTTACAAACCTTGTGAAGGTATCCAAGAAATCTGACTGCCGCATCAGAATAACACTCCTGCACAATTTCACCATTTACCGCAGTTACTCTGAATACGTCATTGTTTTCTATTCTTCTTTTAAAGCACTTTGCAAGTGCCGAAGGGTATTCCTTGCCTTTTTCGATAGCTTCGTTACCAAACACACATTCGTTTCTTCCAAGGTAGCATATAGCTGTAGGTATATACGGCTTACCATCAAAAAGAACGTTTTCCGTATATCCCGCTTCATTCACAAAGGATACCGAACTTGTCCACGTGCCGAAATCTATGCCAATCGAAAGCTGTGGAGAAAGCTGGGCCACGGGGAATTTTTCAGGGTAGGTCAGTTTGTCAGAAACAAGTAATACCTTTACAGACTGCTTTTCATAAATTCTATAGAAAATGTTATGGCACTCCCCGAACTTTTCCGGAACGTAACCCTCGCCATTGAATGTATAGCTGCTCTGTACTTGCCATGCGGTAACAGGCTCTCTGAGCGGCACTGTAATGGTATCCAGTGTCTCAAGCGTTGCTCTGTTTGCAAACGAAATCTCCGCACTTCCGGGAAGACAACGAATTATTTCTTCAAGGCATTCACTCATTCCACAACGTGTATTCATGTTAAGGTCAGTCATTTGCTCTATAAGACTATGCACTATAGAATTTGCCTGAAAACCGGTTGCTCCAGATCCGGGAATAAGAAAAGGAAATTTCTCGTCACCCACCGCATTAAGCAGCATCTGAGCGTCTTCAAGACGTACTTCTTCATTTCTGTACATCATTTTGTATAGCATGATTCCAAGACAGAATACGTCGCCCTTTTCGATTTCACCGGGTGTAGAATCGTCTTTCAAAGCAGGAACAGGATACACAAAGCTGTGATAACCATCCACGTTTTTTTCGAAGCTTATCTCGCCATACTTATAGTTTTCGTTCTCTTCGCCCTCGTATAAAGATATATTGTAATTTTCAATACAAAGACAACCAACGCCTTCTTTACGGAATATATATCCCTCGATAATCTGGACTACCGCATCAAGAATAGCTTTAGGATTCGGCATTTCGCCGAGCCATTTTTCCAATTTCATATTTTTCCTCTCTACACCCTTACACTTACTCTTGTTTTGCTTCCATCTACCTGTGTCAGGTTGACACTCAACAAGTTGTCCCTATCAAGAGTAAATTCTGCCTCAATCTTCTGTTCCTTTGCGAAAAGTCGTTTTCTCAGAACAATTGAAGACGAATGTACAATATTGTAGTTTCTGGGATTAAATTCTCCCACGTATTCTACTATGTTAATAGTCAGGCTGAAAGCCTTGTCTTCGTGAGGATAATAATAACGGACTACTCTGAAATCATCGCCTATGCTCTGTCCTTCCCTTACTATCACGTCCACGTCCGTCAGATTTTTTATAAGAACTCCTATACTGGAATAAGCCTTATTGTCAACGTGTATACGAGCATTACTGTTACATATTGCCGCACCTCTGGACACAAGATATAGCGACTCTTCCGGAATAAGTATCTTTTCAGCACCGAATATTTCCCTGAGAATCTTCAGCAAGCATCTTTCCTTTGCCATTCCGCCCACTACAAGCACCTTGTCCGTCTCTTCAAAGGCGAGGTTATTGGAATCATATATATTCTTAATTATGTTACGCATTCTATCGGATATTTCCTGAAGAGCCTTTTCGTATTCATCAAGTGTTATTGAAACGCTAAGGTCATAATCCTGAAGAAGCTCCGGAATATACAGCTCGGCAGTCTCCGAATCTTCGGAGTAAAGCTGTTTTTTCAGATTGATTATGCTTTCTCTCAGAACCGATGCAGCCATCGATTCTTCAGCCGAATAACAAAGATAGCGGGGTTCATGCGATAAATCCCTGCCCGTTTCTTCCATAACTTTATCTGCAAGAAGTTTTGCTAAGATTTCATCAACGTCGTTTCCTCCAAGATAAAGATCTCCGCCCCATGCTATCGGCTCAAGACTGTTTTCTGACGAAGCAAAGCCTATAATGGTAGAACGCAGAAGAGAGAGATCGAAAGTTCCTCCTCCAAAGTCCACCACAAGAACGTTCTGTGTGTTGTCAAGCTCTCTGCTGTACGCCACCGCCGCAGCTATGGGTTCATCTGTAAGAGCATTGGTTTCGTTATATCTAAAGCCTGCCCGTGCTAAAGCGTCTTTTGTTGCCTGTCTGGGTGCCTGAGTATCAAATCTCGCAGGAACGGTTATAAAAGCGTGAAATTCTATTTCATCAGGAAACTGTCTTCTGAGTTCAGACATTACCTCTTTCAGTATTTGTTCTGCTACAAAGCCCGCATCGACCGACTGTCTTCCCAACATCCAGCTTTTATCTGTACCAATGTAATATTTTGTGTCTCGCAGGACAAGTTCAGGATTGTTTTTTTCCATATCAAGAGCAGGTTGTCCTACCACTACTCCGTTATCTGTAGCCGCAATACACGACGGCAAAAGATGTGGATTATCAATCCGTCCGTTTCTGAAGGATATCTTACAGACGTTGCCGGCTTTGTTTACATAGCTTACAAGCGTATTGGTTGTGCCTAAATCTATTCCGATCTTCAAAGTGGTATCCTCCGACTATATAAATGATTGTACGATATTCTGTATCAGAGACATCACAGCTGTATGTACCGCAATTCCGATCGGTGACAAAAATAATATCGCTGTTGCCATAACCATAGCGTATGCTGTAATAACACGCCATATTGGGTATACGTATCTGTAAAGAACTACCTGAGTAACGGATACGTCGCTGTTATAGTGCTGATACGTTTCAGGATAATACGTATCCAGCGGCATATGGTGACCTGTGCGGAGAATGACTCCAAAATCATCACTGTGCTGCCAGTCAAGAGCGGTTATTTTTTCTATACCACCCTTCATTGTTTTTGTTTTCTTTACGTCGAAACGCTCAAGATACTCAAACTCATAGAAAACGTCATAAAGATATTTGTCATCCGTGCTGTTATACTGAAATCCTTGTTCGCCCTTACTATGTGTCATAAAGCAATATCCGAATCCGATTGACTCTACGATTTCGGACGTCAATTCGCCTTCGCCCTCTATGTAATTGTAACTGTAATTATCCTTGTACACAACTTTTCTGGACATATCGGCATCCTTTTTGAGTGCACGTATGTATATAGGTGTTTTACGTGATTTTCTGTAAATATACATACACATTATCATCATCACTGTGAATAGCATCGATAAAGGAAGTGCGTCATTATAAAAACTGCCCAGAACAGATTCCAGAAGTCCGAATATTATGTAGGCTATCGCCGGAACTATAAACATTCTTTTCTGCAAATATATGCGTATTACTCTCAATTTACGCACCTTGAATACTATCGCTGCCGCTATAACTACAAGCGTACCTATGACCGGGAACAAAAGTACAGGTATAAACCACAAAAGAAAATTACATTTATCTCTGTTGGCATTGGCAACAAAAATACCAGCTACAATAAATGCAAAATATACTATTGTCACCCATACGGACGGCATAGCATTTATAAAATTGTTATACTGTGCGAATAACCCATTATACATATCTGCTAAAAAATTCATAATTTCACCACATATCATTAATTTTCTCAAAAAAATGTTAAAATCGACTTTTTCGTGCAATTCAACAAGAAACGTTCAGCAAAATTACACAAATTTGTCTAAATTTATTTATTATTCTATCACATTTAATCATAATTGTCAAGTAATACGTAGTTGTACAACCATTGATATACGTACTTATTAGTTAAATAAAATTATAAAAAGCGTTCAGAAAGGCGTGCCGCCTTTGGCAGTTCCGCCTTTTTAAAGAATGCGATTTGCAAAGATTCGTTAACGGCGGTTTCACACATTGGTTGTATTTCAAATTGAGATTTATCGGGGAGATGTTTTAAAAAAATTGCGGTAATTTATGCGGGGCGTCACGGGACATACCCTAAAGGGTGCCGCAGTCCTTACGGACTACTCGCCGCCCCCTACGGACGTGGTTTATAATATTGTGATAATATTGCCATAAATACCGATGAAAACGGGATTTGTAATGCCTTGCCCACAAAAAATTATAGGGGAAATGTAGGGGGCGACGTCCTCGACGCCCCGTTTTTATACATAAAACAAATCCATTAACCAACCGATAAACCTCAATTTGAAATACAACCAATGTGTGAAACCGCCGTTAACGAATCTTCGCAAATCGCATTTTTTAAAAAGGCGGAACCGCCTGCGGGTGCAATCCGCTTGAAATTTTAATTTTTTTCGTTTATCTGTTTATAATAATCCTGAAAGGAGGTTTTTATTATGAACAGAAAAGATGAAAACAAATACAAAAAAGAAGCGGAGCTTATGAGAAAGGCTGTACCCCAGAACGATGAGGAAAAGTCGCAGATGGAGGACGTTATTCTGAACAGATTCTGCAGACCGCAGAGCGACTGCGATTATACGGGACTTGTCCCCGAAGGCTCGGAGGCTGATAAGGAAGAAGCTTATCACAAGCTCTACCCCAAGGCTACCCCGATAATCAACGAGCAGGACAGCACCTACGGAGCGAAAGGCACGCATTCGGGAGTCTGATCGTCCCTTACAAAAACAAAAGACTGTAAAAAATTTCGGTTTTCTACAGTCTTTTTTATATTTATTCAGTTTTTTTATCGCCGCCGTTTTGAAATTTATAATTCCAAAAAACGGGCTGGCTTCAGGGGATCTGCTTATTCGCTACGGAGTGCCGCTACGGGATCCTTCTTTGCCGCTACTCTTGCAGGGATAAGACCTGCGATAAGAGTTAAGATCATACTGATTGCAATCAGTATTACAGCGCCCTGCCAGGGCAGTGAGCATATCGTGTATATGTCGGTAAAGCTACCGATGATGGCATTTGCAGGGAGGTGAAGCAGTAAGGTTATACCTATACCAAGTACACCTGCCGTAAAGCCTACTATGAGAGTTTCCGCATTGAACACTCTTGATACGTCTCTCTTTGACGCACCCATAGCACGGAGAATACCGATTTCCTTGGTTCTTTCAAGAACGGAGATATAGGTGATGATACCTATCATAATTGAAGATACCACGAGGGAGATTGCAACGAAGGCAATAAGAATATAGCTTATAGCGTCAATGATAGTAGTAACGGAGGTCATCATAAGACCTACGATATCGGTATAGTTTATTTCCATCTCTTCCTTACCAAGAGACTTTACCATATCGTTATATTCCTTGATGATTTCCTCAATCTTTTCCTTGGATTCAAAATCCTTGGGGAAAATGCTTATACGGTGGGGAGAAGCAATATCCGATACGCCAAGCTTTGCCAGATTTCCGTCATAGGTTGCATCGGTCTTGTTATTTGGCATATAACTTGAGAAGGCTTCGAGAATCTGTTCCTCGGTCATTCCCATACCCATAGCCTGCTGAAGCTTGCCACCGATTTCCTGCTGCTGTTCTAAAGGAAGTGTAGCTATATAAGCCTTGATGTCATCCATTGTATATTTCTTTTCAGGCTCGTCGTCCTTGGGGAAATCGATACCTGTGAAAATATCCGTTTCGGGATTGTCCTTCTGTTCCTTTACGATCTCACTTTCGTTTATCTTATTGATAAGATATTCCGTAAGAGCGTGAGTGTAGCCTACAACCACAGAATCCTCTGTGGAAAGTATAGCGTTCTCGCCGGGGCGTAAGATACCTACTACCTTGATAGGCTCGGACTTGTCAACAAGCTCCTTCATATAGATATCATCCTTGCTCTTGTCAACCCAGACGCCGTCTTCCTTAACGTAGTAATCGCTGTTTAAAATAAGTCTGAACTGAAGATCTAAAAGCTCGTCATAAGTGAACTTTACCTGCTCTGTTTCAAAATCAAGATTATCGGTATCGTTCTTCATAGCGTCCTTTACAGCCTTGATAAGCTCCTCATCATCCATAAGTCCAAGACAATAAAGGCTGTAGTCTGCTATCTGATTGTTCTTGTTTACCATTATAACTACTTCGTTGTAGTTTTCGGGCATACGTCCTGCAAGTATATCGTACTGCTCGCTGAGAAGCTTTTCGTTGTCGATAAGCTCATCCCATACGTTCATACTTGAACCTGCCATTGTGCTCATCATTGCAGAGGAGCTTGAAAGGGCGCTGGTCATACCCATCTTTTCAAAAAGCTGAGCAGGGTTTACCTTGTAGTTATTTCCGTCCTTGTCTGTTCTGTAGACGTTAAGCTGGGTTGTGTAGCTGTATCTTATATCGCTGACGTAATCCTTTATTTCCTTGCCGTCACCCTCAAGATATACCTTGAAGGCCTCAAGGTCGTTGGACTGAATCTGTGTGAACATAGAGTTTATCATATCGCTCATAATGTTCTGGGAGGTAATTTCTCCATCCTTGCCCTTTTCCGCTTCTGCCTGGGATTTCAGTACGGCGGTCATCATAGCGGTCATATCCACAGATTCGCCCTCGATGATAAGAGGATAGCTTGCAAGGGTATTCTCTTCCACCATTGCGATATATTCTCTTGCACCCGTGGAAATGGCAAGAATCAATGCAATACCGATAATACCGATACTTCCTGCAAAGGAGGTCATAAAGGTTCTCGTCTTCTTGGTCATTAAGTTATTAAGGCTGAGCGAAAGCGCTGTAAGGAAGGACATTGAAGGCTTCTTTACCTTCTTTTCCTTTGACTTCTTTTCCTTCTTGATAGGCTCTACAACCGCTCTTTCGTAGGGGTTTGTATCGCTTATCACCTTACCATCAAGCAGTCTTATGATTCTGTTTGAATACTGTTCTGCAAGCTCGGGGTTATGGGTTACCATAATAATGAGCTTATCCTTGGAGATCTCCTTTAAAATCTCCATGATCTGAACACTTGTTTCGCTGTCCAACGCACCCGTAGGTTCGTCGGCGAGAAGAATATCAGGGTTATTTACAAGAGCTCTTGCAATGGCAACTCTCTGCATCTGACCGCCTGACATCTGGTTAGGCTTTTTATGTAACTGATCTGCAAGGCCTACCTTTGTCAGAGCGTCAATTGCACGTTTTCTTCTTTCCTGCTTTGATACGCCGGAAAGGGTAAGCGCAAGCTCTACGTTTGATAATACCGTCTGATGAGGGATAAGGTTGTAGCTCTGGAACACAAAACCGATGGAGTGGTTTCTATAGGTATCCCAGTCTGACGCTTTGAATTCCTTTGTGGACTTTCCACCGATGACAAGATCGCCCTCGGTGTATCGGTCAAGACCGCCGATGATATTGAGAAGCGTAGTCTTACCACAGCCTGACTGACCGAGAATAGCAACAAATTCACTTTCACGGAAGTCCATGCTGACGCCCTTTAACGCCTCTACCTTCGTATCACCAAGCTTATAGTCCTTGGTTATGTTCTTTAACTGAAGCATAGTTGTTCCTTTCTTAATACGTTTGTTTGTTTATTTAAGAGCCGCCGTATCAATAGCGACTATGGGTTTCTTTTTCTTTTCGTCGGTTTTTTCATCGACAACCGGCAGATATACGTAAAACTGAGTTCCCTTACCCTTCTCGCTTCTTACCTTTATCCTGCCGCTGCAAAGCTCGACAATTCTTTTTACCATTGCAAGACCGAGCCCACTACCGCTTGCCGCTCTGGAGCTGTCCGCCTGATAGAATTTCTCGAATATTCTCTGGGTGGTAACGCTGTCCATACCTATTCCGTTATCTGATACCTTTATCTCTATTTCCTTACTTTCGGTGATACTTCTGAGCCCTACCTCAATGCATCCGTTTTCGCCGGTATATTTTATTGCATTTCCGATGATGTTGAGCCATACGTGTTTTAATATATCGGGATTACCGTAATAATCTATCGTTTCAAGCTCAGGAATTACCTCGATATTTTTACTGCTCCATTCACCTGCAAGGGTAAGTATACTCTGTCTCAGCTCCTCGTCAAGGCTGAAGCTGGTCTTATCGGTGATAACCTCCTGATTTTCCAGCTTGCCAAGCAGAAGGATATTGCTTGACATATTTATAAGGCGCTGGGATTCCGACAGTATTATATCTATATATTCCTGCTCCTGCTCCTTTGTCAGTCCGCCCTTTTTCAGCTGTTTTGCAAAGCCGTGTACGGACACCATCGGAGTTTTGAATTCATGGGAGAAGTTATTTATAAAGTCGTTTCTGAAAAGCTCGGTATTCTGAAGCTCCCTCGCCATCAGATTGAAGTCCTGCTGTATTCTTGCAATTTCGGAGTTGCCGCTGATGTGGTCAAGCCTTATGGTAAAATCCCCCTCGGTAACCTTTTTAAGACCGATTTTGAGTTCCTTCAGCGGCTTTAAAAAATAACCTGCCAGAAAAACGGTTATCACGCTACCTATCATGATACAGGAACAAAGCATAACAAGTGGCAACAGCATCGGCACGACACGGATGTGTTTTACAAGCCCGAAGGCGTCAAGTACGTTGAACATCACTACACTGATACCGCCTGCGCTTGACATTACCACAAACACAAACAGCACTACGTAGGCATTCAGCGAATGATATTTCTTGATTTCTTCTTCATGCCTTGTGGCCATTTTATCACTCCTGTTTGATTACCGCCTTATAGCCCAGTCCTCTTACGGTCGCTATCTCAAAATCCTCATTGTCACGGAATTTTTCTCTGAGTCTGTTTATATGAACGTCAATGGTTCTTTCGTCTGTATCTGATTCCATATCCCACAGCTCATCCATTATCTGTCTGCGGGTAAATATCTTTCCCGGATAGGAAAGAAGCTTGAAAAGCAGCATGAATTCCTTGTTGGGCAGTTCGTACGTTTCGCCCTTACAGCTTACTGTAAGCGCATCGTAATCCAGCACCGTATCACCTGCCACAAGTCTGTGCTCATTGGCGATATTGGATCGGCGCAGAAGTGCCGCAATGCGTAAAAGCAGTTCTTCCTCGTTTACCGGCTTTACCATATAGTCGTCAGTACCTGCCCTGAAGCCTGCAATCTTGTCTGCGCTGGTCTCCTTTGCAGTAACCATAAGCACAGGAATATTGCAATTGCCGTCACGAAGCGTCTTCACAAACTCTATACCATCCATACGGGGCATCATTACGTCCAGCAGAATAAGATCGATATGCTGTCTGTCAAGTATATCCAGAGCGTCGACGCCATCCACCGCAGGTACAGGCTCATAGCCGTTCTGTGCAAGCACCGTGCACATCAGTTTTCTTGTATTTTTGTCATCTTCGGCAACCATTATATGAAACATATCATTCACCTCGTTTAAAAAGATAAAAAATCGGTTTTCATAAATTTACCACAAGAGTTTAAATTACATGTTAATAATATATGTTATGGGAACTTGTTCCCATAAAG
>JAFTVY010000040.1 GCA_017465545.1 Ruminiclostridium sp. | reverse complement strand
CATCGGCAGGAAGGAATCACAGATGAGAGCATCTTTTTTAGGACTTGAAGTACAGAAGCGTTCTGTACAGATGGCTCAGAAGGGCCTTGATATAACGGGTAACAACCTGTCCAATGCCAATACGGAGGGTTACGTAAGACAGAGACTCGACGTATATGCGGAATATGCAAATATGCGAGGCGCATATCTTACAAAGAGCGCAAAGCTCGGACTTTCGGGACAGGGCGTTTTCGCAAGCGGCGTAAGTCAGGCAAGAGACGATTATTTAGACAAGCGCTTCAGGGACAATAACTGCTTTGTAGCAGAGTATGACCAGAAGGCGGCTATAATGGAAGAGGTTGAAACGGTATTCACAAACTTCTCCGATACCTTTGACGATATGGGTATGGCGGTGCAGTTCGACAACCTCAAATCCGCACTCAGAAAATACGCTGAGGACTCTCCCGACAGAGAAGAGCTTGCCAGCCTTGTAAGAAACCAGTGCTACAACATCACAAAGCTGTTCAATCAGCAGCATATGGATTTAGAGGCTCTTGAGGAGCAGACGATATACGACCTTCATTGTACTCTTGAGGATGCGAACTCACTCATTCAGGAAATAGTAGAGTACAACCGTGAAATAGTTGACGATTATTCGATACTTGCGGCAGACAATATCTATAACGGCATATCCGTAACCGGTGGCTACGGTCCTAACGAACTGCTGGACGCAAGAAACGTACTGATAGACAGATTATCAGAGCTTGGAGATATCCACGTTGAGGATAACTTCGACGGCTCGGTAAAGATTACGATGGGTGGCGTTACGATAGTTGACGGTAAAAAGAGTACGATATTCGTAACCAACAGCACCTACGAAGAATTCAGAGATAAATTCTACGAAAACAGATGCACAATGCTGAAGTTTACCGACGGCACAATGGCAGACCTCGGTAGCGGAAGCATAAAGGCATATAACGATATGTTAAACGGCAACGGCCCCTATTCCACGGGTGGCGGACAGAATGCCGAATACGGTATCGCATATTACAAGAGAGCGTTAAACGAATTTGCAGGCTCCTTTGCAGGACTTATGAACCGACTCAACGGCATAGAGCGTAGCGAGGACAGAGCAATGTTTGCGGCAACCGGTGGCGGAGACATCGACGCATCCAACATCCGTATATCTGAATCCTGGCTTCAGGAGGCTACAATGATAGCAAAGATATACAATGAGGAAACAGGCGAATATGACTTCCCCGTAAACCTTGACGGTGACGCTGTAAACCAGCTGTTACTGGGTATGGACGATCCCGTAACGATAGGCGAAGCGGATTATTACGGCTCCACCTACGATTTCGTTCTGTTCTTAAACAACAGACTGGCACAGAATATCGAATTTACAAACAAGCAATGTGAAATGTACACCGAAACCACAACCTCCCTGCTCAACAGCAGAGATGCGATAATGGGCGTATCCGATACGGAGGAGGGCGTTAATATGCTGAACTACTCCAAGTGGTTCAATGCAAGTTCAAGAATGCTCACCACTCTTGACGAGGCGCTGGATACCATTATCAGCAAGATGGGACTTGTAGGAAGATAACAGAAAGGACTGATAGATAAATGAGAGTAACCCAGAGCATGACAAACAGAAATTATCTGTCACATCTCAATTCTGCACTCGAAAGAAAGAACGCTTCCGAGCGTAAGATAAATTCCACAAGAAAATATAACAGAGCAAGTGAAGATCCTATTGCGGCGGCAAAGGCAATGAGAGTAAGAAAGGCTATCGCCAACACAGACCATTACCTTGATAACCTTGATACCGCAGAGCAGATCTATTATGCGGCTGATACGGCGATATTCAATATGGTAGATATTATTGATACCATCGCAGAAAAGGTAACCTACGCCGCTAACGGTACTCAGGGACCTACCGAAGAAGAAATTCTCGCTACAACGATAGAGACCTTTGCAGACGAGCTGGTAAGAACGCTTAATATCGACGTTGCTGAAAGAAGACTTTTCGGTGGTGTATATAATGGTATGGACGTTTTCAGAATCGAAAAGGGACTTGACGGAAAGTCAGTTGTAAAGTATAATGAAGTAGATATAAACTCCTTAAACGATTATAACGAGTTTCCTTTTTCCGAGTCCTCCTTCACCGACATCGGTATCGGTATGATGGTTGACGAGGAAACCGGCAGAATCGATCCCCAGTCAGCGCTCCCCGTTACAATGAACGGTGCATGGGTGACAGGCTGTGGTACAGACGAGGACGGCTATCCCAAGAATATTATCCAGCTTACGCTTGACGTAGCTCAGGTAATAAGAGAGGGCGACAAGATAAAGGCTATGGATTATCTTAATAAGATAAGAGAATCCCAGACCAGCGTAAGTATCGCCCATGCAGAAATAGGTAATAAAGAGCAGTATATAGAATACAACAAGAACAGACTCACCACCAACAAGGAAAATCTTCTTGAACAGCAGAACAACCTTGAAGGTACCGATATGGGTGCAGAGTCCACCAACTGGAAGACTCTTGAAGCTATATACAATATGTCTCTTCAGATGGCAACCTCGGTTATTCCGATGACCATATTTGATTTTCTTCAGTAAGTAATACGTATATAATAAGGAGGGGAAAGAAATGAATCCTAATCTGCTTAAAATAACAAGTATCCCGATAAGTATCGAGGTCAACGTAACCAACGGTTCTCTCAAGGCGCCTGAAAATAAAGAGCCTTTAAGAGTAGATATCAGCACAACACCCAGCGGCTTCAGAATGCAGTCACAGCCCGCACAGATAAAGGTTGACTCCTACGAAGTACGTGCAAGCATGGGTTACGGCGAATACAATGCCGGCGACTTCAATCAGAAGGAAGCTGATAAGGGCTGGAAGATAGCTTATCAGGGCGTTGCAAGAATCATAGACGAAGGAAACCAGCTGGCAAGAGGCGTTTCTCCCTCAGCTATAGCGGCTCAGCAGATGAGAGCGGGTGCTACTATCGAAACGATAACGGAATTCTTACCCAAGGGCATCCCCGACGTTTCCTTTGATAAAGGTACGTTAAGCCTCAACTACACGCCCTCTGACGTAAACATTGACTGGGAAAACCTTATGGCGTCTCCCGTAGAATTCGTACCCGGCAACATTGAATTCATCATCAAGGAAAAGGCAAGGGTAGAGATCGAATATACAGGCGGCCCCATCTACGTTCCCGCAAGCGCAGATCCCAACTACGACCCCAAGTTCGAAGCCAAGGGCTGATTAAAATAAACCTCAAGGAAAGGTAATAAGAGTTATGGTTGAAATAAATACAAGAGACTTCGGAAAGATTGAAGTGGATGAAAATAATATTTTTACATTTCCTTCAGGTGTTTTTGCATTTGAAGAGTGCAGACAGTTCGCTCTTATAAGCCCTCTGGGTGACGGAGTTTACCCCATGTGGCTGCAGTGCGTTGAAAGTGTTGCACCCTGCTTTATAGTATTTGATCCCCAGCTTATCGACAACACCTATCAGATAACCCTCAACAGCTCTGAAAGAAAGCTTTTAAAGCTTAATGACGACAGCAAGGTGAGATGCTTATCAATAGCGGTCGTTCCTGAGGATTACAAGCAGACAACAGTCAATATGAAGTGCCCAATCGTTATAAACACAGACGAAAAGCTTGCGGCTCAGGTCATTTTACCTGAAAAGTATGAAATTCGTCAGCCGATATATCTTGAGGAGGAAAATGAGTAATGCTGGTAGTAACAAGAAAAACTGACGAAAGCCTTACAATTTCCGATAACATTGAGATAACGGTACTGGAAATAACAAAGGACAGAGTTAAAATAGGAATTTCAGCTCCGAAGGATGTAAAGATAATCCGTAACGAGCTTAAAGATGCGCAGGATATGAATAAGCAGTCATCAGCGGCATTGCCTAAAGCGGCGATGGAAGCGTTGCTTGGCATGAAGAAATAATTACAGAGAGGACGAAGTACAATGGCAAATAATATTCTCAGAATGAGTGGTATGAACTCAGGCCTTGATACTGAGGCTATCGTAGAGGCAATGACCGCCGCTACAAAGCTTAAAATAACAAAACAGAACAGAAAGGCTATCACTCTTAAGTGGAAGCAGGAAGCATATCAGGACGTAACTACAAAGCTTACAGACTTCCAGAAAAAGTTCTTTGACATGTTAGACTCCAAGACAAACTTAAAGAGTGCGTCTTCCTTCAATAAATATAAGGCTGCCGTTTCTCATAATGTAAATGGCGTGCTTACAGAGGGTTCTCCTGCAGGAGTCAGCGTTAAGACTCTGTCAGGTGCGGTGCCCGGTACATATAATGTAAAGGTGAACAAGACTGCTACTCAGGCTAAGTATCAGGGTAGCGCAATGGATACAAGCTCCATTGATTTCTCAAATTACACAGACAGCTCACAGACCTATACCTTTAGCTTAAAGGTTGGCGATAAGGCTACAAACGTAA
This sequence comes from Ruminiclostridium sp., assembly GCA_017465545.1. Lineage (GTDB taxonomy): Bacteria > Bacillota > Clostridia > Oscillospirales > Ruminococcaceae > Ruminiclostridium_E. Next base: position 27,773 of record JAFTVY010000040.1, on the reverse strand, counting down.
GCTTTACAGGCGGTTCTGCCGATGATATAAAGATGCAGATCAACAGTCAGCTTACTGCAGCTTACGGTGAGTCCAACACGACAGCTACAACAGGCAGAGGTCTTGTATACATAAATGACAGTGGAAAGCTCGTTTCCTCAGACCGCACAAGCATGACAATGAGTGGTGTTATGAGTATGGATGGCGACATTTCCCTCAATATGAATAACTTAAAGCAGGGCACAAACAAGCTCAACCTTACAATAGGTTCAAGCAGCTACAGTGTATCCTTCCAGAGCTTTGATGCAGAATATTTCGGCAACGAGGATGGAACTCTCGGTGCTATCACAAGAGAGGAATATCAGAATATCTACTTCAATCTTGAAGGTGAAAAGGCATACAATGCGGCTAAGGAAGCAGGAGATATCGACTCTGATGCATTAAAGGCAGAGGCTTACGAAAAGGCTAAGAACGACGCATACCAGACAGAGTATGATAAGGAGCTTGTAATCAAGAAGTCCGCTTATGAAGAACAGCTTAAGAACGATTTTGAAGCAGGCAAGGCTGACGGCTCTATAGCTGATGGTATCGAATTCGAGGACTGGAAGGCAACTCAGCCCGAATATGACGAAGCCGCTTTCAAGGCAGAATTTGACGAAAAGTACAACGAAAACTTTGACGAAGAAGCCTTCAAGGCAGAATTCGATAAGAACTATGACGAGCTTGCGGCTTATAAGGAAGTAAAGCTCAATAAGGATGACTATGCACTCTCCAATGAAGACCTTGCAACCTGGGCAAACAGACACGAGCTTGAAAAGGCTCTGTCAAACGTAAAGCTCCCCGGTGACGCTACCTTATCCCTTTCCGATGACGGTACGATCACAGCAAGCGACGGCTCCAAGATTGCTATTGCGGCTGATCCCTCAAGCGTAAATACCTACGGCGTATCAACAGCAACCTCCTCCGCAAGTCAGGTAACTACAGGCACGACCTTAAAGGAGCTTGGTATCGAGGGCGACGCTACTATAAAGGTAAACGGCGTAAGCTTTACCTTCTCTTCTGATTACACGATCAAGAAGATGATGAACGAAATCAACGCCAGCAAGACAGCTGGTGCTACAATGAGCTTCAGCACTCTGACAAACAGCTTCTCTATAAGCTCCTCCAAGTACGGTACAGAGGCTACTCTTGACTTTACTGCAGATGCAGGAAGCGACGGCGACGCTTTACTTTCATCCCTCGGACTGAAGTCAGGTACCTTCACAGCAGGTACAAACCTTGAGATAGAAGTAAACGGTGAGGTTATCGAAACCTCCTCCAACTCCTACACAGCAGACGGCACGACAATGACCTTTACCTCTGCGGCGGCAGGCAGCGAGTTTACCTACGAAGTAAAGAAGGACAACAGCGAAGCAATCGACGCCATCAAGGAATTTGTAAAGGATTATAACCAGCTTCTTGAAGACGTATTCAAGTACGTTGACGAAAAGCCCAACAAGGACTATTACGCTCTTACAGATGAAGATATCGAAGAGATGGATCTTTCTGAAAAGCAGCAGGAAAAGTGGGAGACAATGGCTAAGAAGGGCCTGCTCTACAACGATTCCGCAGTAAGCTCCGTAATGCAGAAGATGCGTAGCGTACTTTACTCCACAGTAAAGACCGCTGACGGACAGAATTTCAGCCTTTTCAGTATGGGTATCACAACCAGCGACGACTGGACAAAGCACGGTCAGTTAGAGCTTGATGAAAAGAAGCTTGAAGAAGCCTTTGAAAACTTTGCTCCCCAGATCGAAGAGCTTTTCACAGGCACAACGATAGACGCGGAAGGCAAGACTGTAAAGACCGGTATCATGCACAAGCTCGACGAAACTCTGACAAGTGCAGTTAAGACAACAGGTGCAAGAAATGAAAAGGGTTCGCTCGTTCAGATAGCAGGTATGAAGACAGGTACAGCCGCTACCGATAACTCCATTTTCGATCAGTTAAAGAGCATTCAGAATCTTATAGACAGTCTTGAAGAAAGATACGAAAATCAGCAGGACAGATACTGGAAGCAGTTCTCCTCCCTTGAATCCATCATGGGTAACTTAAACAGCCAGACAACCTACATCCAGCAGCTGATGCAGTTCTGATCAGTTCAGATTATAACGATTTACCTGCTCATAGGGCAGGTAAATCAGTTTAAACGGAAGGAATACCGATATGACCAATGCACTTTCGGCATATAAAAAGCAGTCAGTAACGACACTCACCCCCGGTGAAGTGGTAGTAAGACTGTATATGGAGGCAGAGCGCCAGCTTAATCGTGCATCCTATTATATCCCCCAGAAGAATTTTGAAGGGGCAAATAAGGCACTGACAAAGGCACAGGACGTAATAAACGCCCTTCGTTCCTGCCTTGATATGAAAATACCGATTTCAAAGAATCTTGATTCTATCTACGAATATTTCAATCGTGAGATAGTAGAGGCAAACGTCAAGAAGGATAAGGCGAAGGTAGATGTGCTTATCCCTATGATAGCGGAGCTTCGTGAGGCATTTCAGGAGATAAACTCCATGTCCCGTGAGCAGATGATGGCACAGCAACAGCAGGCAACCACTCCACAGGGAGAAGCACCCCAGAGCTGACGTTATCCTTATTATAATAAGGAAAGGAATCCAGTGTATGAAAAAAGCAGATGCAACCACCCTGCTCCAGCTTATGGATAAGCTGACGGAGCTGATGACAGAATATAATAAGCGCACCGACAGGATGGTGACCTTTGACCTTGAAATAATTCAACAGGTCCTGCTTTCCCGTAATGAACTTATGGACAGCATGCGCCAGGTGAAAAGCACCATAATGGAAGTTGTCAATGCGCAGATTCCCGCTGAAAGGGACCTGCTCAGATGCATTCTCAACAACAAGCCCGTTGACGCTGAGCTTTCTTATGAACTGAGACAGCTTCAGGGCAAAATGAGAAGACTGCAGGAGATAAAGCAGGAAATAGACCAGAAGGACAAGAAGGTTACTGCCGTGGTAACTCAGAGCTATGAGGACGTCAAGGCGGAGCTGGAGGCTCTCAAGGTTGATAAAAAGAAGATAGACTATTACAGCAGCGTAAAGCTTGGCGGTAAAGGTCGTACCTTCAGCACAAATTCATGAAATATGCGGCTATCCTACAAAAACAGGATAGCCGTTTTTGTGTGAAATTTCCAAAAAACTGTTGACATAGTCAATAAATTGTGGTATTATAAACTTATATAGAATGAGTCAGTATCTTTATTTTTGGCTCTTATCCAAGGGGAAAGGCTGGTACATATCAATGTGGCTGAATAAAAATAGACGCAAGGGCTTTACGTTAGTAGAAATTATAGTAGTGCTTGCTATTATAGGCGTTCTGATGGCAATTATAATTCCTGTAGTTGCGGGTTCAGGCAAGGATGATGCGGCAAATGCAAAGGCAAAGAGCTTTTTCTATGCAACACAGAGCATCTTTATGGATTACAAGACAAGCAAGCCCGACGTGGATATGGATGATAGCGGCAACACAGACAGCTATTTTACCATAGTCAGCGACGTTGACGGAAATAAATATTCAGCTCTTTTCGAGGACGACTTCTATTTTATAGAGGCAGAGGCTACAGCCAACGAGGGCTTTACCAAAATTACGGTAGGACTTTATGAAGGTAGTACCTCAATTCCTACAGCTCAGCAGTACAAGTGCCTTTCAGCTACACTTTCCCAGGCTGATTCCGCTACCTACAGACGTCAGGAGATCACGTCCGGTGATATTGTAGACGCCTTCAACAACTTCTCAAACAGCGAGGATACAGGCTATTATTATGCGGTTGTAGACTACAAGTGCCGTGTAATCGCTACCTACTGGTCAGGCGATCCTATATCCGTTTTAAGTAACAACACAACCGGCGAATTTACAAAGGAAACTATCCAGTTTATAGACAACAACAAGATCGACCATACTATCGTTGGCGCTTTCCCTGAAGACAGAGGAAGAGTAGGCGACGTAATGTTCAACTACGAATACATTTAAAAATTTGCGGAAAGCAGGGCATTCGCCCTGCTTTTTTTATAAAAGGGGTTGCAAAACCAAAACAACTGTGATATAATACTTATTATGTGGATTTATGCTCTGCGGGGCATATTATCCTTATCGGGAGAGAAGCGCCACGATATACAAAAAGGCGTTTTATAAATAGCAACACGATATTAAGCGTGTAGGAAAAGACAGTAAAAACTTTAAGGAGATTTGCGAAATGAGATTTTTCAAAAGAATAGCGGCTGCAGTATGCGCTATGGCAGTTGCTGTTTCAGTAGCAGGCTGTGCCGACATCACAAAGATGGGTACGGTAGAGGACAAGGAAATAAACGCAGGCGTATATCTGTGGTTTGTAAATGCGGCTATGGACGATGCTCAGACTGTTGTTGACAATCAGCTTGCTGATATGGGCACAAGCGCAAGCCAGATCGAAAACTTCAGCTACTTTGACTATAATGTTGAAGAAAAGCCCTTCGCACAGTTTGTAGAGGAAAAGACGCTTGAGCTTGTAAAACAGCACGTAGCTATCGAAAAGAAGGCCGAGGAGCTGGGTCTTTCCCTGACAGACGAAGAAAAGAGCGTTATCAAGGAAAATGCCAAGGATCTGTGGAAGACAGAAATCACATACTACGGTTATTCAACAGGCGTTACCTATGGCGAAAACTATGAAAAGGCAGGTATCAGCAGACAGTCCTATACACAGGTACAGCTGGTAAACTCCTTACGTAACAAGCTTTTTGATAAGTATTACGAAGAAAATGGTCTCACACCTACAGATCAGAAGGATATTGACGTTTACTTTGCAGACAATTACGGTCGTTTCGAACTCATTCAGGTTGCACTGAAGGATGCCAATGGCGACGAAATCGATACAGAGCAGGGCAAGGCTGATATGCTCAAGCTGGCAGAAGGTTACCTCGACAGACTTTTAAAGGGTGAAGACTACGACGCAGTATTCCACGATTACGAAAAGTACGTTGAAGAGCAGGAAAAGCTTGCCAAGGAAGAAGAGGAAAAGAACAACAGCAACGCTTCTTCAACTACAAGCAGCAAGACAGAAAGCAGCGAGGCTGAAGCGGAGGATATAACCAGCAGTGGCTCTTCAGATGAAGAGGAAGAGGAGCACGATCACGACTTCCTTTTAAACAAGGCTGACACCTCCCCCAGCGCTGACTTTATCAAGTGGGCATTTGAGCTGAAGGACAACGAGGGTAAGGTTTACAAGGATGCTACGGTATATTACGTAGTAGTAAGAAGACCTATCGAAGAGCGTGAGGACTGGCAGGAAGAATACAGAAGCGACCTTCTCCACGAAATGAAGGATGGCGAATTCAACGAAAAGCTCAACGAGTTCGCAAAGGACTACAAGGTAGACTTCTCACAGAGCGCACTTGACGCTTACAAGCCTGACAAGATCAATAGATAAGTAAATAAAGCGGTCAACGGTTAAATTCGCTGACCGCTTTTTGTGCTGTAACAAATAAAGGAAATTTAGCGATGATAGTTTTAAGCGGTACTGATATAGCGGTGGAATTCGGTGGCGAGGTGCTTTTCTCCGACGCCTGCTTCCGTCTTGAAAATGACGGCAGAGTGGCGCTGGTGGGAGTAAACGGATGCGGAAAAACTACCCTTTTCAAGGTGATAAATGGCGAATGCGAGCCGACAAACGGTTATATAAATAAAGTGGCGGGCGTAAAAATAGGCTATATGGAGCAGTACGTCATCCGTGACGAGGAGATGACTCTCTACGATGAGGTGCTGGAGATTTTCCGTCCCCTTATCGATATGGAGCAGGAGCTTTACGAAATCGGGGTTGCCATAGATTCGGGAGATCACAGCGAAAAGACTCTGCAAAGACAGATGCAGCTGAATGAAAAATTCCAGCAGGAGGGCGGCCTTGTCTACAAGTCGAAAACCACCTCTGCGCTTCTTGGCCTTGGCTTTGATAAGGAAATGTTATCCCGTCCCATAAGCGTATTATCCGGCGGACAGAAGAGCAAGGCACAGCTGGCGAAGCTCCTTTTATCCGACAGCAATATATTGCTCCTTGACGAGCCGACAAACCACCTTGACATAAAAGCCTGCGAATGGCTGGAAAAATTCCTTTCCGAGTATAAGGGAGCGTATATCGTTATCTCCCATGACAGATATTTTCTTGACAAGGTGACGACTGTTACCTACGAGATGGAAAACGGCAGACTGCACGAGTACAGGGGCAATTACAGTCGCTTTCTTGAGCTGAAGGCTGAGGCAAGACTGGCTCAGCAAAGACAGTATGACAAGACTATGAAGGAAATTCACCGCATAGAGGGAATCATCGAACAGCAGAGAAGCTGGAAGGTAGAGCATAACTATATCACCGCCTTTTCAAAGCAAAAGCAGGTGGACAGACTGAAGGAGACTCTCGACAAGCCTGAGGACGCTCCCGAAGAGCTTCGCTTCCGCTTAAGATGTAAGGAAGGCGGCGGCAACGACGTATTGATGGCGGAAAAGCTCTGCAAGTCCTTCGACGGAGAAAAGCTCTTTTCAGCGGTTGACCTTGATATAAAGAAGAACGAAAGAGTTTTCATATTGGGTGAAAACGGCTGTGGCAAGACCACACTCTTAAAGATACTGACGGGACAGCTCCCTGCGGATTTTGGTAGCTACCGCTACGGAAGTGAGATAGAATGGGGCTATTACGATCAGTCCCAGAGTAGCCTTACTCCCACCAAGACCGTACTTGACGAGCTTTGGGATGATTTTCCCCGTATGACGCAGACCGAGGTCAGAACGGCACTTGGTTCCTTCATGTTCCACGGAGACGACGTTTTCAAGCTGGTGGGTAAGCTGAGCGGTGGCGAAAAGGCGAGAATCTCCCTTTTAAAGCTGATGCTGAAGGGTGGCAACCTGCTGTTCCTTGACGAGCCGACAAACCACCTTGATATACATTCAAGAGAGGCTCTGGAAAAGGCTTTATCCGAATACGGCGGAACTCTTGTGGTGGTATCCCATGACAGATACCTCATCAACAAGCTGGCAGGCAGAATAATATTGCTTAAACCTGACGGCATTGTTAAGGTGAATGGAAACTACGATACCTATGTTGCTATGACTGAGGCTGAGGAAGAAAAGCCACAGGTGGAAAAGACGGAGAAAAAGCCCAACGATTATAAGCTCCGCAAGGAAAAGGAGAGCAATCTCAGAAAGCTGAAAACCGCTCTTTCCCGCACGGAGAAGGAGATTGAGGAGACGGAGCAGAGAATAGCGGAATTGACGGAGCTTCTGTCAACTCCTGAGTATTCCTCCGATTATGAGAAGGCTATGAAGCTGTCAGTCGAGATAGATGAACTCAGACAAAAGGAAGAAGAGCTGACGGCAAAATGGATGGAAATTTCCGAGGAATTGGAATCAGCTGAGTAAATATAGTGGTTATTAAGTAAATTGTGCAAAAATTAGCTAATAAAATTCAACGAATTTATTTGTGCAATTTTTACAAACTTTTCTGAAACTATAAAAACGATTACATTTTCCCTTACAGAAAAACCTTTAAAATTGGAAATCGTTTACACAGAAAATAGAAGATTTTGCGACAAAAATCGCAAGATATTGTGTTAAGAGAATGTTAACTTGACTTTTTTTACAAAAATCAAAGTCTGATTTTAGTAATTATGCCGAACGAAATCTGAACGGAAAAACCTTATATTATACATAGTCGGCTAAGGTGAAAACTGCCCCTTTTTTCTTGACAGTTCAGTGAAAATTTGTTATAATTAATGTGTTATAGACTCTTTATGCGTTTTGTGTATTTCATCTAAAAGCAATGTTAATATAACGGAATAAATCGGGTTATATTGTACATATTGCTTAAATGCACAGGACATAGGAACAAGCCTTGCCGCAAAATACGGCAAGAACGGACAAGAGGATTTTTTACATATGGAAACGATTTTAAAAGCGGTCAATATCACACGCAGTTTTAAAATCAATGATAAGACTACTGTCCACGCCTTAAAGGATATAAACATCGAGGTGGAAAGAAACAAGCTGGTGGTTTTAAGAGGCCGTTCAGGCTCGGGTAAGACCACGCTTATAAACATACTCGGTGCTCTTGACCGACCTACGTCGGGCGAGGTTATCTTTGACGGAAACGCCATTACAGGTCTTTCCGACACGGGTATGGATAAGCTGAGAAGAAAGGATATGTCCTTTGTATTCCAGTCTGTAGCGCTTATCCCGACAATGACTGCGTACGAAAACGTTGAGTTTGCTATGAGACTTACCGGCGCACCCTACTCCGAAAGAGTAAAGAGAGCTAAGGAATGCCTCATAAGAGTCGGACTTGAAAAGAGAATGCATCACAGACCGGGCGAGCTTTCAGGCGGTGAGCAGCAGAGAGTTGCCATTGCAAGAGCTATTTCCAATAAGCCGAAGCTTATCTTTGCGGATGAGCCTACAGCGGCGCTGGACACCCCCACAGGTCTTGCGGTAATGAATCTTTTCAAGGAGCTTGTACGTTCCGACGGACTCACGATAGTAATGACGACACACGATACAGCAATGATGGAGCTGTGCGACGTTGTTTATACCCTTGAGGACGGTGTTATAACCGACGTAAAGGTGAACGAGGACGAAGGCTGACAGCCTTTGCGGAAAAGTAATCGTTATTCAAAACAACATCACACACACAGAACAGGAGGTATCGTATGCCAAAAAGGGTAATGCTTGCACCACCCGATAACGTAATGGTGCAATGTGAAAACTTAGTTAAGATCTACAAGACGACGGACGTCGAGGTTATGGCTTTACAGGGACTTGACCTTACGGTTGAGCGAGGCGAGCTGATGGGCATTGTGGGTGCCAGCGGTAGCGGTAAATCCACCCTTCTCAATATGCTCGGTGCATTAGATAAGCCGTCGGCGGGAAGTCTTTACGTAGACGGAAAGGATCTTCTGAAGTTTGATGAAGAGGATCTGATAAAATACAAGAGAGAAACGGTAGGCTTCGTATGGCAGAACAACGCCAGAAACCTTATTCCGTATCTGTCAGCTATCCAGAACGTTGAAATGCCTCTGCTTCTGTCAGGGCATAAGAACAGACATGAGAGAGCGACGGAGCTTCTTGAAATGGTTGGTCTGGGAGCAAGAAAGAATTCCCTTTTAGGACAGCTTTCAGGCGGTGAGCAACAGCGAGTTGCCATTGCCATTGCTCTTTCCAATAATCCAAGCCTGTTGCTTGCCGACGAGCCTACGGGTGCCGTAGATACAAAGACGGCGGCAATGGTACTGGACGTGTTCAGGGATCTGAACAGACAGATGGGCGTTACGATAATCATCGTAACCCACGATACGAATCTTTCAAAGTCCATCGACCGAGTGGTTGCAATAAGAGACGGCAGAACCTCCAGCGAAATGCTGAGACGCCCCGCCGCAAACCTCTCCTTCGACGAGCTTCAGAAGATGAGCGAACAGCAGAGAGCCGAACACGAGGCACTTCTCAAGGCAAAGAGCGAACAGGAAGAGCTTGTCGTAATTGACCGTGCAGGCAGACTGCAGATTCCCAAAGAATATCTTGAGGCCCTTGGCATCAGGGGTGGAGACAAGGTGAGGGTAGAGCTGGAGGACGGAAGGATCTCCGTTTACAACTCCGACTTCAACCAACACTGATAAATATCCTCAACACGTCGAATTTTCGACCCAGCATAGAAAGTAAATTTTCAGAAAGGTGGATTTAACTGTGGCAATCAGAACGAGCAGGATGAAACGAATAATCGCAGGAATGCTTTCCGTGACAACAATAATGTCATCGGTTATTATTTCAACTCCCGCGGCAGGTGCAGAAGAAACACAGTCCGGCACAACAACAGATTCATCGGTGTCCTCTATAGAGATCGCAGGCATCGATGGCAAGTACAGCAAGTACTACAATGATTATCTTAATCAGGGCGTAGCAAAGCCCGATAAGGAAATCACCATCTACGCATCCGACTATACAGGCGGTACGATAGATGGAGAAGCCTTCCAGAAGGGCTCTACAGACGAGGCTATCACAAGCGCTGTAGAAACCATCAAGGAAAACAACGGCTTCCAGAATCTCAAGAATTTCTTAGCAGAAAACACAGAGCTTGAGGCAACTACTCTTGACGCTATCAAGTGGAAGGACGATAAGCTTACGCTTACCTACAAGTTTACAGTTGCTGAAACAGGTCTTTACAACTTAGAGGCTATCTATTACCCCATCTCAGGTAAGGAAACCTCCAATACCGTGCTTGATATAGGCTTAAAGCTTGACGGTGAATATCCCTTTACAGCGGCAAAGGACTTAACCCTCGACCGTTACTGGAAGGATGAATCCGAAATCAAGCGTGACGGTAAGGACAACGACCTGCGTCCCGGTCAGATCACTTACGATTGCTGGGTAAAGTATCCTATCAAGGATAAGGAAGGTCTTTACAACGATCCTTACTTCTTCTATCTCGAAAAGGGCGAGCACACACTTGAAATCGAAGGTATCAGAACCTACGGTGTTTTCCATTCCTTCACCTTCAAGAACTACGATGAGCTTCCTTCTTACGAGAGCATCAAGCCTACAGAGGATCAGATCCAGAACACACCTGCGCTCACATCCAAGAACGAAGAGCTTGGTACAAACACCATCTTCCTTCAGGCTGAAGAGCCCCTGTACAAGACAGCATCCACACTTTATGCTACATATGACAGAACAACCTATATGACAAATCCCAGCCATCCTACAAAGCAGAGATACAACACTGTAGGTCAGGCAACGTGGAATAAGTCAACACAGTCCATCACTTATAAATTCAAGGTTGAAAACGATGGTTACTACCGCTTCAACTTCAAGGCAAGACAGAACCAGATGCGTGGCTTCTTCTCCAACAGAAGAATCTACATCGACGGCGAGGTTCCCTGCAAGGAGCTTGATGACGTACAGTTCGTATATTCACCCGACTGGCAGGCAGTAACTCCCAAGGACGAAGCCGGCAACGACATCTACATCTTCTTAAAGGCGGGCGAGGAGCACACCATTACAATGGAAGCTATCCCCGGTTCTATCGGTGCTGTTATGCAGAGACTTGACGATCTCGTATTAGAGCTTAACCAGTACTACAGAAGAATACTCATGATCACAGGTCCTAACCCTGACGAATTCAACGACTACTTCGTAGAAAAGAAGATTCCCGATCTTCTCCCTGCATTCGAAAGAATCGTAAAGGCACTCCGTGCAGAGAAGGAAGGCATTGAAAAGCTCACAAAGAAGGGTTCAGAAGCCGCTGCTCTCGAAACAATGGCTATCTACCTTGAAAGATGTATCGAAAGGGAAGAAGATATTCCGATAATGGCGGCAAGCATCAAGGATAGTATCTCCTCCGTATCTGCATGGATGCGTGACTACAGAGATCAGCCCTTAGAGCTTGACTACATCGAAATCGCAACCTGCCACGAGAGCTTCTCCGCTCCTCAGGGCAACTTCTTCAGCGAATTCTTATTCGGCTTCAACTCCTTCATCGGTTCATTCTTTGAAGACTATACAGTTCTTTCCGACTCCAGCGCTACTTCACTTGACGTATGGGTATCCCTCGCACGTGACCAGGCAACGGTAGTTAAGAACTTAGTTGACAACAAGTTCAACTCCAACCCCAAATTCAACGGCACACAGGCTTCCATCAACCTCGTTCAGGGTTCAATCCTTGAAGCTACCCTCGCAGGTAAGGGTCCTGAAATCGCCCTCTTCATCGGCGGCGACTTCCCCATCCAGCTTGCGGCAAGAGGACTTCTCGTAGACGTAACACAGTTCAAGGACTATGAAGAAGTAACAAAGCGCTTTGCAGACGACGCAATGACACTTTATGAATATAACGACGGTACAAAGACAGGCGTTTACGGTCTTCCTGTTTCACAGAACTTCCCGATGCTGTTCTACCGTACCGACGTTCTCGAAGAGCTTGGCTTCGAAGGACCTCCGAAGACCTGGGATGAGCTTATCGAAATGCTCCCCACACTTCAGAGAAAGTACCTCGACGTAGGTCTTATCCTTCCCCAGAACATCTCTTCCAACACCTTTGACTTAGGTAACACCTTCGTAATGCTTATGCTTCAGTCTGGTCAGGATCTTTACAACGAAGACCTCTACACAACCGACTACAGCCAGATAAAGACAGCAGACATCAAGAACCTGAATCTTACAAACTTCATGTCTCAGGAATCTATCAAGGTATTTGAAAAGTGGACAAAGTTCTACACAGTATTCAGCTTTGATCAGGCCTTCGACGCATTCTCAAGATTCAGAACCGGCGAAATGCCTCTTGTAGTTCAGCACTATACTTTCTACAACCAGTTATCAGTTGCCGCACCCGAAATCAAGGGTCTTTGGGACTTCACAACAGTTCCCGGCACAGTTAGAGCTGACGGTACTATAAGCCACGCTGCAAACTCTGCAGGCGCAGGCGCTATCATCTTCAACAAGGTTTCCAATCAGGCGGCTGCCTGGGAATTCGTAAAGTGGTTTACCGAGACAGATACTCAGGTAGACTACGGTAAGCAGATCGAAGCTCTCATGGGTCCTATGGGACGTTTCGATACAGCTAACGTAAACGCTCTCGAACAGCTTCCCTGGTCAACGGAAGAATACGAGAAGATCAGCGCACAGCAGGCTGAGCTTCGTGAAGTACCGATCATTCCCGCTTCATACGCAGTAACAAGACACGTTAACAACGCATTCAGAATGGTAGTTAACGATGCAGGCAACCCCAGATACACTCTTATGAGCTATAACGATCAGATCAAGTCTGAAATCGTTCGTAAGTATCAGGAGCTTGCCAGCATGAAGTAAAATGCTGATTTTAAAACGGAGAAGAGGGGACGCCCCTCTCTCCTATAAATACTGAGGAGGTTATCGGTTTGTTCAACAAAGAAAAATCGCAGTATATCGAAGATAATAAGTTCAGATATACTCTGCGTGAGATGAAGAAGAACAGCAGCGTTTATCTGCTGATGGCACCTTACTTTATTCTCTTTACAATATTCACAATTATACCGGTTATACTCGCTTTGCCTATGGGCTTTACGAATTTTAACATGGTACAGTTCCCACAGTTTGTAGGACTTAACAATTTCTATGCACTTATCCTTGAGGACGAGGTATTCTTAACAGCTATCCAGAACACTCTGGTATTTGCTATCATTACAGGTCCTTTAAGTTACGTACTCTGCTTTATCCTGGCATGGCTCATCAATGAAATGCCCAGAGCGTTAAAGACAGTATTCACATTCATTTTCTATGCACCCACTCTTGCAGGTAACATCTACACCACATGGCAACTCATCTTCTCAGGTGACACCTACGGTATCGCAAACTCCTACCTGCTTGACTTAGGTATCATCAACAGTGCTCGTCAGTGGCTGACAGACGCTAACTACATCATGGGTGTAGTTATTATAGTGCAGCTCTGGATTTCACTGGGTGCAGGCTTCCTTGCTCTTCGTGCAGGTCTTCAGGGTATTCCTACGGACAGATACGAGGCAGGCGCTATCGAAGGCATCAAGAACCGCACACAGCAGCTTCTGCTCGTTACAGTACCCGCTATGGGCCCTCAGCTCCTGTTCGCAGCGGTTATGCAGATCACAGCATCCTTCACAGCAGGTGACGTTGGCCGTTTCTTAACAGCTTTCCCGAGTACAGACTACGCAGCACACACAATTATGACTCACGCCTACGACTACGGTTCAATCCGTTACGAAATGGGTTATTCATCAGCAATATGCTTCGTGCTGTTCGCAGTAATGCTTCTTGCCAACTGGGCTATCAAAAAGCTCCTGGGCAAGTATCTCGACTAATTCGGAGAACGTTATGAACGTTTTCTAAGAAAGGAAGGAAGTTATGAAAATAGCTAAGAAGGGAAGAAAAAGATACGGCGGCTCCCTCGGCGGCGATATATTTATATTCATCCTGCTGACTCTGCTCGGTCTTTTCATGCTTTTCCCTATTTATCTCTCAATTATACAGTCGTTAAAGCCGGTTGAAGAATTATTCCTCTTCCCGCCTCGTCTGTACGTATCAAATATCACAGATCAGAACTTCGCAGACCTGCTCGCTACGGCGTCAAACATGTGGGTTCCCTTCTCAAGATATATCTTCAACTCAGCATTCGTATCAGTAGTTGTAACAGTTACTCAGCTGCTCTTTGCGTCATCTGCGGCTTATGCCTTAGCAAAGGTTAAGTTCCCCGGCGTAAAGGCGATGAACAAGATCATCGAAACAGCTCTGCTGTTTACATCCACTGTAACTTACATCATGCAGTACATGGTAATGGCAACACTCGGTATGATCGATACATACTTCGCTATTATCCTCCCCTTTATCGCAACACCTATGGGACTCTTCCTCATGCGTCAGTTCATGGGACAGATACCCGACAGTATGATAGAGGCTGCAAAGCTCGACGGCGCAAGCCACATCAGAATCTGCTGGCAGGTTGTAATGCCCAACGTTAAGCCCGCTTGGCTTACACTTCTTATCTTCGCATTCCAGGGTGCTTGGCAGATCACAGGTTATTCATTTATCTATAATGAGGCATTAAAACCCATTCCGACCGTTATGCAGCAGATAAGTGCCGCAGGTATCGCCCGTGCAGGCGTTGCCGCAGCCGCAGTAGTTATTACAATGCTGCCTCCTATGATAGTATTCTTATTCTGTCAGAGCAGCGTTATGGAAACAATGGCTCACAGCGGTCTTAAGGATTAATTTGCTTTTAAATTATACAGAAAGGATGATTTTAGTGCCAAAGATGAAGAAAATTGCTACAGCAGTTGTTTCATTCGTATTGGCGGCTTGCTCTCTGGCAACTACAGCCTTTGCAGATCAGCCCTATGAAGGCTATAACTACGACTGGTGGGACGATCCCGTTCCTTCCCAGACAGGCTACGTAGTAGACAGAGTTGTTACAGGTCTTGATTTCAAGACAGGTACCCGCTACAATACAGAAGCACAGCTTAAAGAAATTGCAGAAGAGCACGGCAAACAGTACTTCGCTTCTCAGCAGGAAGTTGACGACTATAATGCAAAGCTTGCCGTTTACGAAGCTTACAAGGATAAGCTGAGTGAATACACTAAGTACGAAAAGGCTCTCGATAAGTACAATACTTATCTTGAAAAGCTTGCTGCCTATGAGCAGTACCAGAAGGATTTAGCTGATTATGAGGCAAATCCCGACGGAAAGGATAAGCCCAAGAAGGTTTCAAAGCCCAAGGAGGTTGAAAAGCCTGCCGAGGTAAAGAAGCCCGAGCCTGTAGAAGAAGTTAAGGAGCTCAAGGCTAACGACATTCTTATGACAACCGTTCAGCTCGATAACTTCTCAGAACCTTCTGACCTCTTTATAGACAGAGAAACAGAAGAGCTTTACATAGTTGACAGCGGTAACAACAGAATTCTTATTACCGACGTAAACTACGAAAAGGAAATCACTATTTTCGATTACTTCTACAACCCCAAGACAAAGAAGTACGAAACACTCAATAATCCCCACGGCATTTTCGTTCGTCACGTAAGAGACGAAGAAAGTGACACGGATACAACAATGATTTATATCGCTGACTACGATAACAACCGTGTACTCGGCGTATATAAGGATGGTACTGTATTCCAGGAGTTTACAAAGCCCTCCTCCGAATTCTATGAGGACAAGGTAACCTTCCAGCCCAACAAGGTAGTTGTTGACGTGGCAGGTAACGTATACGTAAACATCAAGTCCATCACAACAGGTGCGGTTATGTTCGCACCCGACGGTACCTTCAGTAACTACTTCGGTGCTAACCGTGTTGAACAGACGGCACAGGCTATCGCCAACAAGTTCTGGAAGACCATCTTGGACCGTGAAGCTGCCGCACAGTTCATTCAGGCAGTTCCTATGGAATTCTCCAACTTCGACATTGACGAAGAAGGCTTTATCTACACAGTAACAGAAGCAAAATCCGCAACCACAGACGTATTCAAGAAGATGAACCCTGCAGGTGAGAACATCCTCATCAACTTAGGCTTCTCCGATTACATCTACGGTGATAAGATCACCTACTGGTGGAAGAACGAAAACTTCGGTTCACGTATCAACGACGTTGACGTTGACGAAAACGGTACAATAAGACTTCTCGATACTGCCAACGGCAGAATCTTCGAGTACACAGACGAATGCGACCTGCTGTTCATCTACGGCGGTAAGGGTAGCCAGAAGGGCTTATTCACAACGGTAAGAGCCGTTGAAGCTTACAACGACGTTGTTTACGTTCTTGACTCCCGTAAGGCATCCATCACAACCTTCAAGCGTACAGAGTTCGGTGACATCGTTCACGAGGCTATGAGCTTATACACAGAAGGTAAGTATGAAGAAGCACGCGAGCCCTGGAACGAGGTATTAAGCCGTGACTCCAACTACTGGTTCGCATATATCGGTCTTGGTAACGCTGAGTTATCTCAGGGTAACTATAAGGAAGCTATGGACTACTTCTACCGCAACAGCCGTCCCGGCTACGACAGAGCGTTCAAGCAGTTCCGTATGCAGTTCATCCGTGATAATTTCAACCTGTTTATGATAATCATTGCAGTTGTTATTGTTCTCGGTGTAGTAATAAGCAAGCTTCTCAAAATGAGAAAGCAGAAGAAAGCGGGAGGTAAATAAATATGAGATTTGATTTAGATATGCCCGCTTGGAAGTGGCCCTTCTACGTTGCAAGACATCCCTTCGAGGGCTTTGAGGATCTTCGCTGGAAGAAGGCATACTCCATGAGAGTGTCACTTGTTATCGTACTGTGCTTCTTCATCATCACAGTATGCCAGCAGGTTATGACAGGCTTCTTATTCAACACAAGCTACGTTAAGGTATTCAATATAGTACCTCTTCTCGTTCAGACAGTCGTTCTGTTCTTCACCTGGGTTATAGGTAACTGGTCACTCTGTACCTTATTCGACGGTGAAGGTTCAATGAAGAACATCTGCTGTATAAGTGCATATGCCCTTGTACCTTACCTGATTACACAGATTGTTGTAATTATCGCAAGTAACGTACTGTTAAGAGGCGAAAGCGCATTCATCATGTTCTTCCAGTACTTCGGTATCGTATGGAGCGTTGTACTGATGATTTCCGGTATGAAGACTGTTCACCAGTATTCTGTACCCAAGACACTCCTTGCTATGTTCTTCACAGTAATAGCAATGGTAATTATTCTCTTCCTGCTCGTACTCTTAATGAGCCTTTTCCAGCAGGTATACGTATTTGGTTTCTCTATCTATACAGAACTTATGTATAGATTCAGTATTTAGTCGGAGGTGAAGAAAATGGTAAAATTAAAACATAAAATTTTAGCTGTTTTACTCACAGCCGCTATGGTTATGTCCATGAGCTCCGTTGTCGCATGGTCTGATGAAATGCCTGTAACAGACGATACAGTTCAGACAGAAACATCCGATGACGCTACAGAAGGTGACAACGCTGAGACAGAGGGTGAGGATGAAGGAGCAAAGGAAGAATCCGCACTCCTTACAACTGAGCAGGGACTTGCCAAGATGAAAAAGTACGCTGAAAACAGCGACTTCATACTTTACCTGAACGAGGATGATACGACCTATGCAGTTCAGTCCAAGGACGATGACTACGTATGGTGGAGCGCACCTCTGAATATGGCAAGCGATCCTATCGCAAAGCCTGCACAGAGACTCAATATGCTTTCTCCGTTCTATATCTACTATGGTGACATCAAAACCCACAACAGCCAGAAGATGAGTGCCTATGAGGGAAGCATCGAGGCTAAGGATTTTAAGATCAGCAAGATTGATAACGGCGTAAGAATCGATTATCACATTGCAAAGATCGACGCAACGATTCCTATGACAATCGTTCTTGAAAAGGATAACGTTAACGTATCCATTTTAAGTGAGGAAATCGTTGAACCTCCCGTAACAGAAACCTCCGGCGAATGCATCCTCTCAATTGCCATTTCACAGTTCTTCGGTGCGGCAGGTCTTGAGGATGAAGGTTATATGATCGTTCCCGACGGTTCAGGCGCAGTCATCAACTATAACAACCAGAGTATCCTTTCAAGAGAATATTCTGCTGACGTATACGGACGTGACACCTCCGTGACACTTTCCGAGCGTCCCGCAAAGGCTGAGCAGGTTTACCTCCCCGTTATGGGTTCTATCACAATGGGCGACAGCACAAACCACGGCTTTATGGCACTTTGCAAATCAGGTGACACCTGTGCATCCGTAAACGCTTCCGTATCCGACCAGAATGCTACAGGCTACAATACCTGCTGGTTCGAATTCCAGGTAAGAACAGAGGATACCTACTATATGGGTAACCGTAAGCTTACAGTATTCGAGGCAGGCGAGATCAAGCAGCCTACACTTTCAGTAGCATACTATCCTATGGCAGATAAGGAGCTTTCCTACGTAGACGTAGCAGAACGCTACAGACAGTACCTTATGGAAGAAAAGGGACTTCAGGAAAAGAAGGACTTAATCAAGTCCAGCTACTACCTGAACTTACTCGGCGGTACTGTAAAGGCACAGTCCGTTGCAGGCTTCCCTGTAAACCTTGAAACAGCCGGCACAACCTACGATCAGGCTCAGGAAATCATGAAGATGCTCGCTGAGCTGGGCGTTGACGATATCAACCTCACCTACAGCGAATACAATACCGCAGGTATCAGAGGTCTTATCAGCGCAGGCGTTGATTATGCAGGCACACTTGGTGGCAAGAATGACTTCAAGGAGCTTCAGTCCTACGTTGACAGCGTAAACGGTAAGATATTCCCCAGCGTTGGCATTACTTATATGAAGGATTCCGGTAACGGTTATTCCTACTCACTCAATGCCTGCAAGCAGACAACCAAGGCATATGCAACAGTTAACAACTGGGATATTGCATTCGGTATTCCTCATCAGGTAAGACTTGTTACAAAGACAACACTTTCTCCTTACTACTGGCCTGACCTTTTCAGAAAGCTCAGAGAATCCTTTACAAGCGAGAATATTAAGACAATCAGCATCGGCGATGCAACAACACTTCTTTACAGTGACTTCAGCCGTGGTGATTACACAAGACACGATACAATGATGGAAATCGTTGACGGTCTCAAGAAGTTCAAGGAAGAAGGCTTTACGATCCTTGCAGACGGCGCAAACGCTTATGCACTTCCTTACGTTGACTACGTAACAAACGTTCCGCTGACATCCAGCAACTACGACCTGTTTGACTATGATATTCCCTTCTATTCACTTGTAATTCACGGCGTTGTTCCTTATACAACAAAGGCTATCAATGCAAGTGCAAACGCAACAGACATCATCATGTTATCACTTGCTACAGCAACACCTGTAAACTATGACATGATGTACACAAACCCCAACAAGTTCACAGACAGTGATTACGAAACTCTGTTCTATTCAAACTACAAGGGCTGGCTTGAACCTTCTGCAAACGCATACAAGCTCTACAAGGAGAATTTTGCTGATCTCACAAATCAGAAGATTACAGGCTACGAGCGTGTTTCAAATGACGTTACAAAGACAACCTTTGAGGATGGAACAACAGTTACTGTAGATACAAGAAATCTTACAGTAAGCATCGATGGCAAGGAAGTTGATCTTGCTAACTACGGATTGAAAGGAGATAAATAATAATGAGCGAATCAAATTTCAATCAGAACGAAGAATTAAACGAGCTTAAAAACGAAGCTGCAGAAGCTGTAGAAAATGCAGAAGAAGCAGTAACAGAAGCCGCTGATGAAGTTGCCGGAGCTACCGAAGAGGTAGCAAAGGCGGCTGAAGAAGTAGCAGAAGCTGCTGATGAAGTAGCAGAAGCCGCTGAAGAAGCAGTAGAAGATAAGCCCGCAAAGAAAAAGGCAGTACATATGACCGCTTCTGCGGCTGCTATGAATGCCGAAGGCGAAGAGGTGGACATCCGCCGCAGACAACCCAAGAAGGAAACCAAGATAAAGAAGACACGTATTTCTTACGAAAGAAAGAAAAAGCTTTACGGTTATGGCTTCATCGCAATATGGATTGTCGGTGTAATCTATATGTTCATCATTCCACTTGTTCAGTCTTTATGGTACTCACTTTGTAAGACAGCTCTTGTAACAGATATGACTATGGCTCAGGAATACGGTATGAGCTCCGTAGGTATCTATACAGAGTGGAACAGCTTCGCAAACTATCACGAAGCATTATTCAGAAACACCAAGTTCCTGCCCGCTCTTACCGAATCGCTCGGTAATATGGCAACGCAGGTACCTGTAGTAATGTTATTCTCTCTGTTCATCGCACTTCTCTTAAACCAGAAGTTCAGAGGCAGAACACTTGCCCGTGCGGTATTCTTCCTCCCCGTACTCGTTGCGACCGGTCCTGTTATCGCGGTTATCCGTGGTGATATTTCCACAAACGGCGTATCGGGTGCAGAACAGTTCAGCGCATTGTTCCAGACGGACCTTGTTGATGAGTTGCTATCCTTCCTCGGTATCTATAACCTGAGTGAGGAGCTGACAACCTTCATCGAAACCATTACCTCAGACATCTTCAACCTTATCTGGGCGGCAGGTATTCAGATACTGATATTCCTGGCGGCACTCCAGCAGATTCCTACCTCCGCTAAGGAAGCGGCTTCTATGGAGGGTGCTACCGGTTGGGAATTCTTCTGGAAGATAACCTTCCCGATGATAAGCCCGATGATATTGGCAAACCTTATTTATACGGTTATCGATACCTTCGTAGATTCTGAAAACCCCGTAATGGAAATCGTTATGACTCAGTCAAGAGAGCTTAACTACGGTTTATCAGCGGCTATGGCGTGGATTTACTTCGCAATAGTAGCGGTAGCACTTGGCATCATCGTACTTATTGTATCCAAGTTCGTATTCTATGAAAATGATTAAGGAGGTGTAGTTGTGAGCGAAAAAGATTTAATCAAGAACAACGATTCTTTTGACGATTTACTCGTTAATAATGACGCCGCATCTACACCCGTAGATGAAGCTTCAGCAGTAGCTGAGGCAAGTGCTGAAGTGGCTGAGCAGGCAGAAGCCGCAGAGGAAACGGTAAAGTCAATTACTTCCGTATCCGCTGACGAGCTTCAGTCCGGCGTTACTCCCATCGAACGTAAGCAGTCACGTAAGGAAAAGAAGTTAGAAAAGAAGCAGGCTAAGGAAGCTAAGAATATCTACCACGTAAGCAACTGGCAGATAATCAAGAACTACCGTACCTACAACAAGCAGGAAAGAGCACACTACAGATACATTTTCGGCAGAAGAATCGCTGAAAAGGTATGGCCTGTATTCCGTTTCCTCATTCTGTTCGGTTTAGGCTTCGTAATTCTCTATCCTCTGCTTTATATGCTTTCCACTTCAATAAGACCTCAGCTCGAAATGACTGACCCTTCAGTTATGTGGATTCCTAAGAACGTCATCTTCTCAAACTTCGTAGACGTTTGGCAGGCTATCAAATTCCCCGAAGTATTACTCAGAACAATACTCATCAACGTGCTTTGTTCAGTAATTCAGGTTGTAACCTGCGGTATCACGGGTTACGGCTTCGCAAGATTCAAGTTCAAGGGCAAGGGACTTATGTTCGGTATCGTTATCTTCCAGATCATCGTTCCCGTACAGGTAGTTCTTATCCCTCTGTACATGCAGTTCAGACTTTTTGATATTTTCGGTATCATCAAGCTGATAACAGGCAGCGCACTGAACCTGGTTCAGACTCCTGCCGCACTTTATATGCAGGCATTCTTCTGCAACGGTATCAGAGCAGGCGTGTTCATCCTTCTGTTCAGACAGTTCTTCAGAGGCCTCCCCAAGGAGCTCGAGGACGCTGCATACCTGGATGGTTGCGGCCCTGTAAAGACCTTCGTAAAGGTTATGATCCCCAACGCAAAGACTTCCTTCTTAACAGTATTCATTTTCTCAATCGTATGGTACTGGAACGACTCTTACGTAACAAGTATGTTCTTCAATGAGCCTTATACAATCGCTATGGAAATCGAAGGTATCGCTACCAAGATGATGATTTACTTCACCGGCGAAACAAATGGTATGGCTTCCGACTATCTGGTATGGATCGAAGCAGGCTGTCTGCTCTCCCTCTTACCGATTCTCATCATGTACATCTTCTTACAGAAGCAGTTCGTAGAAGGTGTTGAGCGTTCAGGTCTTGTAGGCTAAACACAAATAATAAAAGAGAGCTTTTCGAGGCGCACTCCGTAAGGAAGTGCGCCTCAGTTATATTCGCCTTACGGCGAGTTATATTGCTTCGCAGTGGTATTATGCTTCGCATAGTGATATTGTCCCTCGGACAGTTTTAAGGCGAATATAATATCACGAAAACCGATAGGTTTTCATATCACTTTTACCTTTTGGTAAAAATATCCCTGCAAACGAGTAGTTTGCAATATTACTTTATCTGCTGAGAAATATATCCTTTATTTTCGGCAAGTATTTACTTTTTCATAGTATATAACCCACTATGACACTTTCACACCGATGTGTAAAGTGTCATTTGCTTTGTGTGGTTAAAAACCGAGAGAGACCACTTCTTTACGAAGTGTCTCTCTCGGAGCTCTCTTTTTGTTTATATGCCACTGGCGTCAACTCCTATGCAGATTTATGTTGACAAAAGGGGATATATGTAGTAAAATGTAAGAAAGAAAACTTTTTGCAATCGATGGATTGTGGAAAATAACCCAAAACAGCCGAGTAAATTTGGCTATTTTGAGGAACTACACCCGTGTAATTTTACAGGGGTCTAAAACGGCTTCTTTAGAAATTGTTATATCGTAGTTGAACTACACCCGTGTAATTTTACAGGGGTCTAAAACAAGAAAAACATATAGGAGAGTTACCTAATAGAACTACACCCGTGTAATTTTACAGGGGTCTGGTTTACATCCAAAAGATTGATATTTCTAATAAAACGGGTCGTCCGGAGGCCGACCCCTACTACACCCCTGTAATTCTGAAGGGGTCTGGTTTATATCCAAAAGATTGATGTTTATCAATAAGCGGGTCGTCCGGAGGCCGACCCCTACGACACCCGTGTAATTTTACAGGGGTCTGGTTTATATACGAAAGATTGATGTTTATCAATAAGCGGGGCGTCAGAGGACATACCCTGAAGGGTGCCGCAGTCCTTTGGACTGCTCGTCGCCCCCTACTACACCCCTGAAATTTTGAAGGGGTCTAAAACTCTTGCGAGGGAAATTAGGAAAGAATCCTCGAACTACACCCGTGTAATTTTACAGGGGTCTAAAACTAGATGCATCCGAAAAATTACACATAATGCGAACTACACCCGTGTAATTTTACAGGGGTCTAAAACCAACTCTTCGTGATAAAACACGATTTCATCGAACTACACCCCTGTATTTTTGAAGGGGTCTAAAACTTTTGCTTGTTCCTTCTTGTAACATTCGATGAACTACACCCGTGTAATTTTACAGGGGTCTAAAACAAGAAAAACATATAGGAGAGTTACCTAATAGAACTACACCCGTGTAATTTTGAAGGGGTATGGTTCATATCCAAAAGATTGATGTTTCTAATAAAACGGGTCGTCCGGAGGCCGACCCCTACTACACCCCTGTAATTTTGAAGGGGTCTAAAACATTTTTGGACTGTTTTGAGAATGACATGAACTACACCCCTGCATTTTTGCAGAGGTGTAGTTTGTTTTATATGCCGTCAACATTCAGTCAACTCCTATGCAGATTTATGTTGACAAAAAGGGATATATGTAGTAAAATGTAAGAAAGAAAACTTTTCGCTATCGATGGATTGTGGAAAATAACCCAAAACAGCCGAGTAGATTTGGCTATTTTGAGGAACTACACCCCTGCAATTTTGAAGGGGTCTAAAACCCTTTCATTAAATCATTTTTGTTTCGAGAACTACACCCCTGCATTTTCGCAGAGGTGTAGTTTGTTTTATATGCCGCTGGCGTCAAACCAACCCCTATGCAGATTTATGTTGACAAAAGGAGATATATGTAGTAAAATGTAAGAAAGAAAACTTTTCGCAAACGATGGATTGTGGAAAATAACCCAAAACAGCCGAGTAAATTTGGCTATTTTGAGGAACTACACCCCTGTAATTCTGAAGGGGTCTAAAACCGAAGCGTCATCAAGCTCAAAGACAAGCGGGAACTACACCCCTGTAATTCTGAAGGGGTCTAAAACCCTTACCGCCTGCGGTAAAGGAATAGTCTCGAACTACACCCCTGTAATTCTGAAGGGGTCTAAAACAGGCGAATGCTGTTATTCCTTCAAGTATGAGAACTACACCCCTGTAATTCTGAAGGGGTCTAAAACGAGACGTGATTCATCTCGAGTTGTAAATTCGAACTACACCCGTGTAATTTTACAGGGGTCTAAAACCATTTCGCTTTTCGACATCATTACCGCAAGGAACTACACCCGTGTAATTTTACAGGGGTCTGGTTTACATCCGAAAGATTGATATTTCTAATAAAACGGGGCGTTGAGGACATCGTCCCCTACTACACCCCTGCGATTTTGAAGGGGTCTAAAACTAGTCAGCCGACAAGAAAAACTCTCCGTTCGAACTACACCCCTGTAATTCTGAAGGGGTCTGAAATCATAAAGTACATATTAAGATACACAACAAAAAACTCCCCTGCGTATAGCAGGGGAGTTGAGTATAATAAAGGAGCGTGATATTATGGCAAAGAAAATGAAGGCAAGGGATTTAAGAGAAGCGCAGAAGAAGGCGCAGGCTGAACGCTTTAAGCAAAAAGATGCTGATAAGCAGACGGAGCAGACGGCAAAAGCTGAAAAGCCTGAGCAGAAAAAGACGGTAGAGGTACAGGAAAAAAAGGCAAAAGCCACAAATAAAAAATCCGTCAATAAAAGTGCCGGACTTAAATCTACTCTTGTTGTGGGTGAGGAGCTTTATCTTACCACCTTTGGCAGAGGCAATGACGCCATAGTTGAATATAAGATAGACGGCGGGCTGAAGCCTGAAAAGGTAGCTGAAGAAAGCTCGATTACGGTAACAAACGTTGAAAAAAGAGGCGCATCCTTTGAAAGCAAGCGCAATATCAGAATTGACAGAGAGCTGATTGCTGACAATCCCCGCCATGGCAAACAACAGAATGATTCAAGAAAGCCTATAGATCTTCTTGGTCTTAAATCGGAGCTTGAGAAAAGATTCTTTGGTAAAACCTTTGACGATAACCTTCACATTCAGATAATCTACAATATCCTTGACATAGAAAAGATACTTGCGGTATATTCCGCTAATATAGTTGCCACCCTTGACAATATGGTTGACGAATCGGTTAACGTTGAGAGGGAAGAATTCATGGGCTATATGAGTGCTCAGAATACGTACGGGGCTTTTATCGATCCTGATTCTGAGCCGTCGCTTACCGGTAATGAGAAGGCAAAGAATAATATCAGAGGAACCCGTGATAAATTTGAAAAGCTGATTAAAAACGGCAGACTCGGATATTTTGATATAGAGGATTCAAGGAATCTTCGTGGCAAGGGTATACTTGACGTAGGTAACAATAGTCAGAAAAGGATGTACCATCTTATTGCGCTGGCTGGATTTCTGCGTCAGTGGTGCTTCCATGACAGAAGCAACAAGCTGTATAATTTAGAAGGTCAGATACACAAGGAATATAAAGACACGCTGAACTATTATTTCGACAGAAGATTCACCGAAATAACCGACAATTTCTCAAGTCAGAACAGGGTAAATCTTTATATACTGAAGGATATATACGGTGAAGAAAAATGGAAGGAAGTTTCAGGGCTTTACTACGATTTCATCGTTGAGAAAAACTATAAGAATATCGGCTTTTCAATAAAGAAACTAAGGGAGCAGATGCTTTTGCCTGAAGAAGCATCCTTTATTAAGGATAACGAATACGACAGCATCCGCCCGAAGCTTTACAAGCTGATGGATTTCTGCATCTTCTACTATTATTATTGCAATATAGGAGAAATGGATGACCTTGTAAACGCTCTTCGTTCTACTCTTATGGAAGAGGACAAGGAAGAGCTGTATAAGACGGAAGCGGCAAAGCTGTGGAACAAGCACGGAGAACTCTTCACTTCCTTCTGCGAAAAGAACGGCAAGTATAACCTGGAAGAGTTGTCTAAAAAGCTTGGCGTAAAGAACGAAAAAGCCAAGGCGGATTTTTCTGAGCTGTCGGTTGACGTTTCTGCCTTCAAAGAAAAATACAATGACGTATCTCTTTTCGCAAAGCTGATTTACGCTATGTGCTTTTTCCTTGACGGCAAGGAGATAAACGACCTGCTGACTACTCTTATCAGTAAATTCAGCGATATATCAAGCTTTATTGCCACTGCAAAAGAGCTGAGACTTGACGTTGATTTCAAGAAAAGTTATGAATTTTTCGATAACAGCGAAAAGCATACAAGAGAAATGAATCTTGTAAAGAACCTTGCAAGAATGCATAGAGCGGATGCAGGTTCAAGAAATGCTCTTGTAAGGGATGCGATATACATTCTCGGTATGGAAGGTAATATGACGCAGGAACAGCTTGAGAAAAAAATCAGCGAGTTTCTGAAGGCGGAAAGCGGTAACAAGAAAGGCCCCCGTGATTTCCGCAACTTTATAACAAACAACGTTATAAAGAATCGCCGTTTTATTACCTATACAATAAAATTCTGCAACCCGAAAACCGTAAGAAGACTGTGCAAAAATAAGGCGGCAGTCCACTTTGTACTAAGCAGAATACCGCCCGAACAGCTTCACCGTTATTATACGTCCTGCGTAGAGATGATCGATGAGGGCGCATCTGTAGGACAGAAGGTAAATGCTCTTACAACAGCTGTAACAGAAATGAATCTGGGAAGCTTTGAAGATATAAGGACAAAATCCGCCGAGGACGGCAGACGTAAAACAAGAAATATCGCTGTAACGGGGCTTTATCTCACCGTGGCATATCAGCTTATCAAGAATCTTGCAAACGTCAATGCCAGATACGTAATTGCCATTCATTGCCTTGAGCGTGATACCGAGCTATATAACAAGCTGTACGGACTGGCAGAAGATAAGAAGATAAGCCATACCCAGCTTGCAAAAGAACTGTGGGATAAAGGAGAAAACTCCCACAACCATTATCTTGCAAAAAACAAAAGGGTAAGAAAGTACACAAAGGAAAATATCGATAATCTCAGCGAGATGGAAGCTGAAGCAAAAGCACAGGGAAAATTCCCCGTATTCACCAATTACAGAAATATCATTGCACATCTCACTGCTATCAGAAACTGCACGGCACATATAAACGAGGATATCGGTCCCGCAAAAATAGATTCTTATTTTGCTTTGTACCACTATATCATGCAGCATCAGATGAACAGAATCAAGCACAGATATTTTGATTTACTCGATAAACACAAATCTTACGTGATGGATATGGTGAAGGCGCTCAATTCACCCTTTGCCTACAACGTACCACGCTTCAAGAATCTTTCTATCGAAGGACTTTTTGACCGCAACGAGTTGAAGGGCGAAAACCCTGAACAGTAAAAAAGGCATAAAAAAACAGGAAAGCTGTTCCCGGCTTTCCTGTCTTTATTGTGCAACGAAAACCACCTGCTATGCAGGTGGTTCCAAAAGGCTATGCCTATGAGTAGAAAATAAAAACCTCCAATGGTATAATGAAAGAGGTCTGCCAACCAAAATTCAAAAACCAAAGGAGGTTGTTCAAGTGGACAAT
>JAFTVY010000039.1 GCA_017465545.1 Ruminiclostridium sp. | reverse complement strand
GGAAGGTGGTTAGGGGGTTAGGGGTTTAGGGTGACACCACACCCCAGCGGAGCGCCAATTTTATGCACATTCCACAGTATCAGAAAAAAATTTTCAAAAAAATTTAAAAAATTTTTCTAAAATCGCTAAAGTTTCCAAAATTCCTGCCGATAAAATGAATGTAAGGGTTAAGGAAACCCTAATCACGGAAGAGGTTTTAAGATGAAACCTACCCCGTGGATGTTCTGCAGAACAGACACCATAGTTTAAATCCACAGCGCAACGGATTTAAACAAAACAAATTTTAAACCAAAAAAGCCAAACGCCCGAAAGGGTAAAAACAACATCTCCCAAAACGGAATTTGGGAGTAGAATCAAGGAGGATTTTATTATGGCAGGTATGGTAGTACAGCACAATCTTAATGCGATTAATGCTAACAACAAGATGGTTATGAACGTTTCCGGTACTAAGAAGGCTACTGAAAAGTTATCTTCTGGTTATGCAATCAACCGCGCTGGCGATAACGCTGCAGGTCTTGCAATCTCCGAAAAAATGCGTTCACAGATCCGTGGTCTTTCACAGGCTACAAAGAATGCTAACGACGGCATCTCCCTCATCCAGACAGCTGAAGGCGGCTTAAACGAAACTCACGCTATTCTCCAGAGAATGAGAGAACTCGCAGTTCAGTCCGCTAACGGTACATACCAGGATGATACAGACCGTGAAGCTATCCAGCTCGAAGTTGATGCTCTCAAGAGCGAAATCGACCGTATTTCTACATCTACAGAATACAACGGTATGAATCTTCTTGACGGTTCACTCGGCGGCTCCAAGTCTGTTACAGAATTTGGCGCTAAGTACGGTGTAGTTGATGCTACAGCTGACTCTCCCTGGACTGGCGCAGTTATTACTTCTAACGTAGCTGGTGTTAAGCTCAATGCAAAAGTCGACGCTTCTCAGGGTGGCGAATCCGCTACTTGGGCAGCAGATGGTAAGACACTTGAACTTAACCTCGAAGCAAACAAAACTTACACTCAGGATGATATTAACAAGCTTATCGCTAACGCAGACAGCAGAAAAGCTGACGGCATAGTAGCTGAAGTTTCTGTTGAACTCAGCAACGGCGTTCTTGCAATGGCAGACGCAGCAGCAGAATCCGCTGCAACAGTTGCAGGTGTAAGAGCAAATGTTGCAGCTACAGACGTTCCTGCAGATATGCTTACATCCGCTATCAGCGGCTACGGCGATCAGATCGCTATCACATCCAACAGCTACGGTGAAGATACACGTAAGATTTCTATCGTTTCTGACGCAGTTGCAGGTAAGGAAAACGTTTCTATCACAACAGCTGATACAGCAGGCTCTAAGGACGGCGAATTCGTTCTCCACCTCGCAACAGGCGTTGAGTACACAGAACAGGATATCGAAGCTATCCTTAAGGAAAATGGTCTCGATTACTCTATCGACATCACAGACAGCAATGCTCCTGATGGTGATGTATCCCTTAAGCTCGACAAGAAGAATGCAGACGCAACTAAGCTTCAGTTCGAAATGGATAATGGCGCAGGCGTAGGTAAGGAAGAAGTTAAGGCTTCCGGTAAGGGCTTAACATTCCAGATCGGTGCTAACGGTGTTGAAGACCAGAGAGTAACATTAGCAGTTGAAGATATGTCTTCTTCCGCAATCGGTGTTAAGAACGCTGACGTTTCTACACAGGAGGCAGCTAACAAGGCTATCGAAATGATCGACAGCGCAGTTAAGACAGTTTCTATGCAGAGAGCTGGTCTCGGTGCTCTTCAGAACAGACTTGAATACACTGTTAACAACCTCACAACAACTAACGAAAACCTGACAGCAGCTGAATCTCAGATCAGAGATACAGATATGGCTTCTGAGATGATCAACTATACTAAGTTCAACATCTTACAGCAGGCTTCTCAGGCTATGCTCGCTCAGGCTAACCAGCAGCCTCAGTCAGTTCTCCAGTTACTCGGCTAATTAAAAAATTACTGATAACACACAGACTGATTACAGCTAACAGTTAGGCTTGAAAAAGCAAACTTCAAATCTTAGGTCGTGATTAACGGCTGAAATAGTTGTCCCCTCGGTGTAAGCCGAGGGGATGATTTTTTGCGTTTAAATTAGCAAAGCAAATTTAAAAGTGATGTTTCGTGCAAGGCACGAAGTGATGCACGGCTACGCCGTGTGATGTACCGACTCCGTCGGAGTGATGTTTCGTGCTACGCACGAAGTTGTGGAATCCTATATTTTTGAAATCGAAGATTTCAAAAATGGTCGCAGTCCTGCGGACTGCTGCCTGCGGCGGATGGATTTTAAAAGGCGTTCAAATCGGGGTTTGACGCTCCACTGGTTTTTTTGTAGCCCCAATCCCCCTAACCCCCTTTCCCCTGAGGAAAGGGGGAATACATGGGGCTCGCCGCCCCTGTGCCCTGCTTGGGGCAAAGCCCCAAACCCCGTGTAATACAGAGATTGCGAGCCTTTTATTGTTTTGAATTACCACAAAAATTTATATGGGAAATGTAGGGGTCGGCGTCCCCGACGACCCGTTATTTATATTACACAAA
Source organism: Ruminiclostridium sp. (assembly GCA_017465545.1). Taxonomy (GTDB): domain Bacteria; phylum Bacillota; class Clostridia; order Oscillospirales; family Ruminococcaceae; genus Ruminiclostridium_E. The sequence continues at coordinate 16,902 of JAFTVY010000039.1, read as the reverse complement.
TCCCCCCGTCAACCCCGATTTGCCGCACAAATCATTACACAAGAAAAAGCGTTCAGCCTTTCTGAACGCTTTTCCTTTTACAATCCATCAATTGCCTTCGGCAATTGATACCATTTCTCTTCACTCTTCACTCTTCACTATTACCTGAAATTCGCAAAGCGAATTTCAAATCCATCAATTGACAAAGGCGAGTAGTTATTGCCATAGGCAATAACTGCGGCAGTTGACAAAATCTATGATTTTGTCAACATATGATTCCCACAACTTCGTGCTTTGCACGAAACATCACTCGGCGAAGCCGTACATCACTTTGCCATAGGCAAAACATCACTCGGCAAAGCCGTACATCACTCTGAATCTGCCTTGCAGATTCAGCCCTGTCCGTAATAGGCGTTTGCTCCGTGCTTTCTGAGATAGTGCTTATCCAGTAATTCCTGCTGCATGGAGGGTTGATCCTTATTAAGAAGGAGATCCAGCATTGCCATTTTTGCCACCTGCTCCAAAACTACCGCATTGTGTACCGCTTCGGAAGGGCTTTTACCCCAGGTGAAGGGGCCGTGACTCATTACGTTTACCGCAGGTACGCTGTCAGGATCGATATTACGGCTATTAAAGGTATCAATTATTATCGTGCCGGTTTCCTTTTCGTATTCGTCCTTGATGGCTTCTTCAGTCATAGGGGCGGTACAAGGAATTGCACCGTAAAAATAATCTCCGTGAGTTGTGCCAAGGGCAGGGATATCCCTTCCGCTCTGGGCAAAGGCTGTGCTCCAGGTGGAATGGGTATGCACCACACCACCGATATTTTTGAACGCCTTGTATAATTCGAGATGGGTGGGAGTGTCGGAGGAGGGCTTTAAGTCGCCTTCTACCTGTCTGCCGTCAAGGGTGACTACCACCATATCGTCAGCGGTCATATTTTCATATTCTACTCCCGATGGCTTGATAACGACAAGTCCTCTATCTCTGTCTATACCCGAAACGTTGCCCCAGGTAAAGGTAATGAGATTATATTTTGGCAGTAATAAATTCGCTTCGTATACCTGCTTTTTGAGTTTTTTCAGCATAATAGTTTCCTTTCGCTTAAATCAGAGCTTTGCATTGATTCCGAAATATCTTTCGCCCAGCTTCTTTACAAAATACTGTCTTACTTTAAGTACCTCGTCAGCGGTGAGCTGAGATTTGCAAAGGCAGAACGCCTTTTCATAGGTCACGTAGATAAGAAAGCTCCGCTGGGTTTCGTATACCGCAAATATGGTATGCCACAGAGCGTTTATATCCGTATCGGTTCTGCCACCGTAGATTTTAAGATTCATCGTATCATATTCTACAGTACGCTTTGCATTTATTAAAACCTTGCCACGTCTTATACCGTTTTTGACTGTAACTGCCGTACTTATAGGGAAAAAGAGCGTTACTCCAAGGCAGATTACAAAAGCGGGGATGCCGATAAAAATCGGTATTATGCCGAATATTCCGAGCAAAAGCAGAATTACCCCTACTGCGCCGCTTATTATCATAACGGGGATCGTATGCTTTTTTCTTCTGAAATTCGTGAAATATACTATCTCACGATAATCTTCTGCGGTGGTGGTTATCAGCTTTTTAAACATTCTGATTTTCTTCCTTTAACACTTCAAATATTTCGTCCTGCTTCTGCACGAACAGAAGCTCACCTTCGCCGGTTATTACAGTAACCTCTTCGCCCTTCATTATATCAGTATGATACACCGATATGCAGTCGTAGATGTATTTTCTGTCATTTCTTTTTATCCGCACCCTGCCGTAGCCGTCGCCGCTGATATTTTCAATGGCTGTGGCTGTAACGCCTTCTATTTCTTCGGGAGCCGGCTTTTTACCGCCCCAGAAATTTTCAAAGGCAGGCAGCAGGAAATGTGCGCCGATAAAGTTCACTATCATACCGCTCATAAGCAGTATCGGAACAAGAAAAAACCAGGGCATATCAAGTGGGTAGAGTAAAAGTCCCGCATAGCCGATGACTGCTATAAATACCGTATAGCCGTATATGGTCTGGGGGATGAATTTTTCTATCGGGATGGTCTTGCCCTTGGGCAGGGTAAAGCCTAAATTCACCTTTACACGAAAGCCCAGCAGCATCACGAACAGTCCGATAGCGCCTATAGTACCCAGTACTGCGCATACAATGAAAAAAATTCTCATCAGTCTTCGTCTTCTTCTAAAACCTCAAAGCGTATCTTTACTATTCTGCGGTCGCAGACCTCCAGCACCTCAATGTCAAAATCCTTTGTCTTTACGCATTCTTCCGTTTCGGGAATCTTGCCGAAAAGCTCTAAAATCCAGCCACCGACAGTCTTTGCATTGCTGTCTATGTGGGGGCTGTGACCTGTTCTGTTCTGCCAGTAGCGACGGAAATCGTTCAGAGAAACGTCACCGTTTACGTTGAATACCGTATCAGTAACAAAGGTAACGGGAGCTACTATCTCATCGTTTTCGTCCCAGATGTCACCTACAAGCTGTTCTAAAATATCTTCAAGGGTAACTATACCAAGTGTACCGCCGTACTGATCAAGTACGACTGCCATATGGAGCTTATCCTTCTGCATAAGCTTCATAATATCGGAGATCTTCATAAGGTGAGGAACGTAGAGAATCTCCTGAAGCACGTCACGGATGATAAGCGCCTCGCCTTCTTTTCTTGTGAGGTAGCGCTTGAAGAAATCCTTCTGGCTGATAAAGCCTATAATCTTATCAACGGAGCCTTCATATACGGGCAGACGGGAATATTCCTCGCTGATGAATATATCCTTTACCTTTTCGCAGTCCTCGTTTACGTCTACCGCTGTAATATCAACACGGTGGGTGATTATTTCATCTACCATTGTTTCGTCAAATACAAGTGCGCTCTTTACAAGGTCACGCTCCTGCTCCTCAAGTACGCCCTCGTCCTCAATTTCGTCAATAATTGCAAGTAATTCCTGCTCAGTTACGGTAACTTCCTTGCCGCCCTTACCGAAGATAAGGGAAACCAGCTTTTTCAGTCCTGTAAATAAAAGGGAAAGGGGAGTAAATATAAAGGTCAGGAAGGTGATTATTCCGCTTGTACCTATTGTGAGCCCTTCGGAATGATCCTTTGCGATACTCTTGGGCATTACTTCGCCAAAAATAAGAACCACTATCGTCAGCACTACAGTTGCAAGTAACGGACCATTGTCTGCTCCCGCAATGGCAGTAAAGAATACCGTTGCAAGAGATGACGCCGCAATATTTACTATATTGTTGCCTATAAGTATGGTGGTTATAACCTTATCGTATTTATCCAATAGCTTCAAAGCCATCCTTGCTCCCTTTGAGCCATTTTCTGCCTTGCTTTTAAGCCTTATTCTGTTTGCACTGGTAAGCGCGGTTTCGCTGGCGGAGAAAAATGCCGAACAAGCGATAAGTATTATAATGATGATTGCCATTAATTCTGTTCCCATTTTCAGATATTACCTCTTTAATTGTTTTTTGCTATTTGTATCATAATGATACTACAGTATATAATACCACATTGTAAGTGTAAAATCAAGTGACAACCTGCCTTGTCACAATATATTTACCGCTTATTATCCGATATAAAAATATAATATAAAAAAATAGCTTTATACCTTGATTTTATTGCAATAATATGAGATAATAGACAAAAATCAGAAAATGGTTTACGAAAGGTAAAATAAATGGACAATACTTATTTCGACAGAGCAAGACCTGAGGTTATGACCTACCCTGCCGATATTTTTATAAATCAGCTGGGCTATAAGGTAAACGAAGAAAAAAGAGCAGTCATGCCCTTTCCCTGCGACAGCTTTTCTATCTGTGACAAAAGCGGAAAAGAAGTCTATAAGGGCGAAGTAAAGCACTTCGGCTATGATGAAAATTCGGGCGATGAAGTATATATTGCGGATTTTTCCGACTTTTCCGAAAAGGGAGAATATATAGTAAAATGCGGTAATAAAAGGTCCGTCGGCTTTGCTATAGGTGATAACGTATACGACAAGGCGTTTGACGATACAATGAAGGCTTTTTATTATCTTCGTTGCGGCTGTGAGCTTAAAAAGGAGCATGCAGGAGAATATACCCACCCCGTCTGCCACGATTCTTTAGCTACGGTATGGTCGGAGCCTGACAAGAAATACGAGGTTTCGGGCGGCTGGCACGATGCGGGAGATTACGGCAGATACGTCACAGCAGGCGCTGTGGCGGTAGCACATCTGCTCCATAGCTTTATGCTGTTTCCAAAGGCATATGAGGAACAAAGACTGAATATTCCCGAAAGTGACAGCGGAATGCCTGATATTCTGAGCGAATGTAAATACGAGCTTTTATGGTTTTTAAAGATGCAAAGAGAGGACGGCGGTGTGTGGCATAAATGCACCACAAAGCTTCACGCCCCCTTTATAATGCCTGAATGTGACAAGGCAGAATTATTCCTCTTTGACGTATCCTCAATGGCTACCGCTGATTTTGCCGCTGTCTGCGCATTGGCTTCAAGGGTGTACAAGCCTTATGACGAGAGCTTTTCCGACAGACTTTATAAGGCGGCGGAAAAAAGCTACGGCTGGCTGCGTAAGAATCCCGATTTCATCGGCTTTAAAAATCCCGAAGGCAACAACACAGGCTCCTACGGAGAGTGGAACGACAGAGATAACCGCTATTGGGCGGCGGCAGAGCTTTACGCCCTCACGGGAGAGCAGGAATATCACGAGGAGTTTATTAAATATGCAGGGGAGATAAACCGCACCGATTTAGGCTATGGAAGTGTGGGAGGTCTCGGTTCGCTTTCGTATATGCTTTGCGACAGAGAGAAGAACAAGTATTTCAGCGAGCTTATAAAGAAGGATTTTAAAGAGGTAGCCGAGCGCTTCAAGGAATTTTCCGATACCTGCGGCTATGGTGTGGCAATGCACGAGAATCAGTACTGCTGGGGCAGTAATATGAACGTTATGAAAAACGCTATGACCTTTATAATAGCCGATTATCTTAATGAAACAAAGTGTTATGAGAAATATGCCGCCCGTCAGCTTCATTATCTCTTCGGACTGAATGCTTTAGGCTACAGCTACGTTTCGGGTAGCGGTGAATTCTCGGTAAACGAGCTTCATTTAAGACCTGCCTTTGCCGATGGTATAGACAAATGTATGCCCGGCTTTGTAAGTGGCGGCCCTAACCGTAACCCCGGAGATCCCGACGCTAAAATACTCATAGAACCGGGTACAAAGCCTATGAAGAGCTTTGCCGATGATATGGGCTGTTATTCCCTGAACGAGGTAACCATCTACTGGAACTCGCCTACGGTATTTACTTTAGCGTGGAGCAAAGGAAAGCTGGCTTCGATATAACCTCTATATAAAATTTAGAAGGCGCTGTAAAAACTTTTGTTTTTACAGCGCCTTCGGCATGTAGACAAAATTGTCGGAAAAACGGAGCGTCCTATATATTTTATTGCTGTGTCAGAAGGCTTAAAAGCTGTGACATACTGCTGTTGGCGTGAGCTAACATAGACTGACCTGCCTGCGCTAAAATATTATTCTTAGCGTATTCCACCATTTCAGTTGCCATATCGGTATCTCTTATCTGGCTTTCTGCGGCGGTGGTATTCTCTGCCGTATTTACAAGATTGCTTACCGTATGCTCAAGACAGTTTGTGATAGCACCATAGGTACTGCGCATCATTGATACTCTCTTTACCATTCCGTCGACCATATCTATAGTATCGTTTGCGGCAGGACGGGTGGAAATATCAAGCTTTTCCATCTTCAGCGCCCTTGCCGAGAAGTAAAACTGCGGTACTACGAATATGTTTTCGCTGTATGCACCTATCTGCAGTATTATACCCTTATGTCCGACCGGCTGTTCAGGTTCGGGAGTAGGAATGGGGACAGGCTTGCCGGGATAGTCGGGAGGTACTACGCCATCCGAATATTCAGGCTTCTGCGCATCAGGGGGAGCAGGCTCGCCTCTGAGCTTCCATACGCCTGCACCTGGATGGAACACGAGATCGAGAGAGGCAGTATTGCCGTTTGCGTCGGTTACCTCAAGAACGTGATCCTCACCGTTCATCCATATATATACCGCATCCTCATCCATATGCTTAAGATCATCCCAGCTGAAGCTCATACCCGTGGAGGTCTCCGCTGAAACGGGGAAGGTAAAGCCCTCGGGGAGCAAGGAGGTATCCAGCTTAAAGCTGAATATCGGCGTTCCGTCAGGCAGGACTGTACCGGTAGTGTTGTAGAGTCCTTCACCGCTTTCGCCCGCCTTTACGGTAAGTCCCGGTACCATCTGAAGCGGTGCCGCCTCAGGTTCACCGGACGAGCTTGTCTGGGGCAGGTAACCGCCTATGTTACCACCACCGTGGGTAAGTCCACCGGTTGCTGTAATAGTACCGCCATTTATATATATACCTGTATTCGATGCACTTCTGCCGCTTCCTATACCTGCGGCGTCGGTAGCACCCTTGGCGATTATCGTACCGCCGTTTATTACTATATCTCCGCCCTTTGCATAGGAGCCTGAACCGATACCGGCACCACGGGCGCCGCCCGTTGCGGTGATAGTACCGCCGTTTATAGTGACTGTTCCAGCCTTACCGCACCAGCTTGCGCCGATACCTGCGCCGTCATCACCGCCATAAGCCTCGATAACGGTATCGTCACCGCTTATGGTGATGCTTCCGACTGAACCGCTGCAGCCACCGCCGATACCCGTACCGTGCTCTATACCCGAAGCGTATATCTTACCGCCCGTGATGGTAATATCACCTATATTGGAAGGAGTCCAGCCACCGCCGATACCTGCGCCGTGATGATCTGCTATTGCGGTAATATCGCCACCGCTTATAGTTATATCACCCAGATTACTCTTTTCTGCCGCACCGATTGCCGCCGCACCAAAGCCACCATAGGCGTTGATTTTGCCGCTCTTTATTATGATATTATTATTTGCGCTTCCCTGACCGTAGCCGTTACCGATAGCCGCACCGCCGTCGCCTGACACGGTACCGCCGTGAGCGGTAAGCTCGCCGTCACCGTCAATGATAAGGGTAGAGCCTGCACCACCCCTCGAAAGCTGGATACCTGCCGAGCTTCCGCCCGCCTTTATCACAGAAGGGAGCAGGCTGTCTATCGTAAGGTTTACGGTATTTCCGTCACCGGTATATACACCTGCGTTGTTGCCCTTCGTACCTGAAAAATCTATCTGTACGTCGCTCAGCACCACATTGACGTCTCCGATATTATCGGCTATCACTATCTTACCTGAACGGCGTATTCCGTCCACGTCTCCCGTACCGCCTGATATGGTGAGCTTTTTGCCGCTTAAAATATTAAGCGTTCCCGTATTTACGTCAAAGCTCCAGTCAACGCCCTCAGTACCGCCCGTAACGGTAAACAGATCGTCGGGATAAACTATTGTCGGAACGTCCTCGGGAGGCGTTATTCCGCTTATCGGCGGTACACCGTCATCCACGGCAGAGCCACCCGAAAAGATATTTACCTCAGGGGGATAATAATTCTTTACCGTCTGATTATCCGCATCCAGCTCGAAAAGGTCAACCCCTGACAGCTGGGTATCGGGGACGGGATCGGAGTTTGACATATCTCCGCTGATTATACCGCCCAGTCCGTTTGTCGTATAGGGAGCAAGGTCCTTTATAAACTGAAGCACCTCGCTGTCAGTAGCAAAGGAAGCCTCGAAGTCGTCAAGTCCCGAAAAATGCGTATTTTCGCTTATAAAGTCATCAAGGGAATTTCCCATGATTATATCGTGAAGCATATCGGAAATACCATCCGCTATAGCTGAGGTGGCACTGGTGGAATTATTCATATCTATAGTGCCGCCGTCGGAAGTGTACTTCTTATAGCCAAGATACATTGCGGCAAGATAGCCTGTTCCGTACTGTGCCTTGGTACTGCTTTCGCTTGCGGAAAGCAGAGCGTCGGACTTGCTCAGCGCCTTTGAAATGGTATTTAAGTCCGAACCCGTAGTTATACCAAGTGCGCTGTAGGAATTCACCCAGTTGCCGGGGCCCGAAGCCGTCTGCGCCATACCCTCGATAAACCACATAGGGAATTTCTCTGTACCTGAGCCGTCATCCGCCTTACCGAACATACCCGACGCCATCGCCTCGTCCATAAAGGCGTGAATCATTTCGTGGGCAATGGTACGCTCAAGGGCACTTCTGCCCGAGCTTGAATTAAGGCTCATTTTAGCTGTATTTACCGCCAGCTGATAGGTTTTCAGTCCCTGAGTCTGGCTCTGTCCCGCACCTGCCTGAACGTAGGCAAGAGTGCTGGAGGAGGAATCGCTGTACAGCTTGAGACCTATACCGATATTCGTTCCGCTTAAATATCCGAAGGCGGGGTATCTGGTCATTATGCTGTTTACTATATTGGGTACGATCTCGCCTTTAAGAGTATCGGCTATCTGCTTTTCGGTAGCGTTAAAGCTGTTTGCACCCTCGGTCTCCTTGCTGTCCACCTGAAAATCGTAGACAGTCTCGGTATATATGATATTGGTCTTTCCGCCCGTCTCCTTTGCAAGAAAGGTCTCAAGGGGAGTTTCCATATATCTTGTACTGCTGTATATATCGTCAAAAAGGGAATTGAATCTGCTCCAGTAGCCTGTAAGCTCGTATTCGTTATCGTAGCCCTTATCCTGGAAAAGGGGTATTCCGTTGAATTCGGTAGAGCCTGCAATTCTGTCCACCTCAAGACAAAGAGCCTCCAGCTCCGACTGTAACGCCTCTCTGTCCACTTCATCCATATAAGTTCCGTTGGCGGACTGTACCGCCATCTCCCTGATACGCTGGAGTATAGCGTGAGTCTCGCCCAAAGCACCTTCGCCCACGTTTACAAGGTCGATACCTTCGTTAGTGTTGTCCTCCGAGCGACTCAGTCCACGGATGATAGAACGCATCTTCTCGGATATAGCAAGGCCGGCGGCATTATCAGCGCTTTTGTTTATCTGATAGCCGCTTGCAAGCTTTTCTGTATTTTTACAAACTCTGAAGTTTGTCTTTTTTACCGAGTTATTCGCCTTTACAGACGACAGACTGTCTAACCTCATCATTAAGCTCCGCTTATCTTAATTTATATTTAATCCCAGAAGCCAAGCATCTGAACGTTTACCTTTTCGCCACACTCTGAGCAGGGGGTAGTGCCTTCCTTATTCAGTAGCCTTCTTTTAAAAGAAGTGCAGGAGGGACATCTGCTCCATACCGCCTTTTTTTCACCGTCAAGAAAAAAGCTTACCTTACTGCCTGTATAAAAGCTTCCGCAGGACTGACATTGGCAGGGGTGTCGGTTTATAGAAAAATCCTTCGCTCCAAGGTGCATCGCCTCCCGCAGATTGTCCTTCTGCTGGTCGCTCATACCCGATATGATACTATCAAAATCACAGTCCATCATACCGCCGCCTATATGAAGCTCTTCACTTTTTCCGCATCCTTCACAGCTTACCCTTACTATCTGTCCCATCGGCTTTCTCCGTTATTTTATTTATAATTATAGTATATAGATTATATCGGCAGAAAGTTAAGAAAATTAAGTCACAGAGATATATTTCTTTTTTCTGTTTTTTTCCTTTTTATCATTGACGGAACAGATAATGATGTGGTAAAATTATAATATATGTGTTATGGCAGAGCCAGTACACAGAAATTTCACAGAAAATACAAAAAATTTCACTTCGTGATAAATTGGCTTTAAAGTTTAAGCTGTAAAATAATAAAGCTTAAGAAAAAAGGAGGCGTAAAAGTGAATATTTTCAAACGGCACGAGCTTAAATATCTCATTACAGCCCAGCAGAGAGAATATATTGAAAAAGCAATAAGTGAATATATGACGCCTGACGAGTACGGTGAAAGTACCATCTGTAACATCTACTATGATACCGATAACTACAGACTTATCCGCCGCTCGATAGAAAAGCCTATGTACAAGGAAAAATTAAGGCTGCGAAGCTACGGAAAATCCGCAGACGATAAAACGGTATTTTTAGAGCTTAAAAAGAAATACGACGGGGTTGTGTATAAGAGGAGGATTTCTCTTACCTGCAGGGAAGCGGTTGACTTTATGGAGGGCAAAGCCGATTTAAAGGAAGATACCCAGATAGGCAGGGAGATAAAGTATTTTATAAAATACTACGAGACCTTAAAGCCGAGGGTTTATCTGTGCTATGACAGAACGGCGTATTTCTCCGTTACCAACAGGGATCTGAGAATAACCTTTGACAGAAATATTCTCTGGCGAAGGGACAAGTTAGATTTACGCTATGACCATTACGGCACCGACATTTTGAAGGAAGGTCAGTCGCTGATGGAAATAAAATCAGGTACGGCAATGCCGCTATGGCTTGTGGATATTATAAACAAAACGGGTATAAGGCGGTCAAGCTTTTCAAAATACGGCAACGCCTATACCTCAATACTTAAAGAAGAATTAACAGAAAGACGAGGACTTTGCAATGGACGAGTTATTTAACGCATTATTTACAACGGGACTGGGTACTATATCAGTACCGAACTTTCTTATAGGAGTGGCAAGCGCTTTAGGACTTGGCGTAGTGCTGGCACTTATCTATATGTTCAAATCCGTTTATACAAAGAGCTTTGTGGTAACTCTTGCCATACTGCCTGCTGTTGTAGCTATAGTTATTATGATGGTAAGCGGTTCTCTTGGTGCAGGTGTTGCGGCGGCAGGTACCTTTTCACTTGTCCGCTTCCGTAGTATCCCCGGTACGGCAAAGGAGATAGGCGTTATATTCCTTGCTATGGCGGTAGGTCTTGTATGCGGTATGGGTTATCCCATCTACGGACTTTTATTCGTTGTAGTGGTAGGCGGCGCATTCTTACTGCTCAATGCCATCGGCTTTGGCGAGGGTAAGAATTCCACTCTCCGCAAGGTACTCCGTATCACAGTACCCGAGGATTTAGAGTACAACAGTATGTTCGACGATCTTTTTGAAAAGTACACGTCAAAGCACGAGCTGTCCCAGGTAAAAACTACAAACCTCGGAAGCCTTAACAGACTTACGTATAATATAACCTTAAAGAAAATGGGAGAAGAAAAGCAGTTTATTGACGAGCTCAGATGCCGTAACGGAAATCTTGAAGTAAACCTTATGTCTATGAATGCAGACAGCAGAGAGCTTCTGTAAGAAAGGAAAGCAGCTTATGAAAAGAAAAATACTGACAGCGACAATAGTAACGGCGCTTATGCTGTCCTCCCTTACCGCCTGCGGCGGCAATGACGTAAGTCTGCCCACAAGCTCCGACACGGTGCAGAGCAGTACCACCGAAACGGAAAGTAAGGAAAGCAATACGGAAAACAGCACGGAAACAAGTACTACCGAAAGCAATGCGGAAAGCAGTACACCTGAAACCAGCACTCCTCCCATCGACAGCTCCCCTGCGGTTGACGTAGTTGCTGACGGAATGTTTACCGACCGTGATATGAGAACCACCTACGAGGGCGCACTCACGATAGAGCTTGCAGATAACAATATAAAGACTACCGCCAACGGCGTTGCCGTAAGCGGAAATACAGTCACCATCGCAAGAGAGGGCGTGTATCTTTTAAAGGGTAGCCTTTCCGACGGTCAGATAATAGTTGCGGCAGGTAGCAACGACAAGGTTCAGATTGTTCTTGATAACGTAAGTATAACTAAAAACGGCGGTGCGGCAATTCAGGTAAAGACTGCGGATAAGGTATTTATTACTACAAAAGAGGGCACACAGAACAGTCTTTCATCAAAGGGTGATTTCGGTGTGACCGAGGATAACGTAGACGGTGCGATATTCTCAAAATCCGACGTTGTGCTTAACGGTGCAGGCAGTCTTAAGGTAGACTGTGAGACCGCTCACGCTGTAATTTCCAAGGACAATCTGAAGATTGCAAACGGCAGTTATGAAATAAGCGGTGCAAAGCGTGGACTTTCAGGTAACGACAGTATAAGAATAGCAGGGGGCAATATTACCGTAAACAGCGGTAAGGACGCTCTCCACAGCGAAAATACCGAGGACACTACAAAGGGCTATATCTATATAGCAGGCGGTAATTTACAGCTCACAAGCTCAACCGACGCCGTTGACGCATCAGGAAAGCTTGATATAAAGGGCGGTAATATAAACGTGGTTTCAGGCGGTGGCGCTGACAAGAGCGCAAGCCAGGATTCCTGCAAGGGACTTAAAGCTGACGGAATTATCACCATCAGCGGCGGCACTATGAATTTAAACTGCCTTGACGATGCAATTCACAGTGCGGCTGACGTCAACGTATCAGCTGGTACAATTGAAATAATGACGGGCGACGATGCTCTTCACAGCGACCTTGCAGTAAATATATCAGGCGGTACTATAAACGCTCCCGACTGCTATGAAGGAATCGAGGGACTTACCATAACCGTTTCAGGCGGCGATATAACTGTAGTTACCAGCGACGACGGACTGAATGCGGCAGGCGGTAACGACGGCTCAGGTATGGGCGGCGGCTTTGCTCCCGATAACTTCGGCGGCTTCGGTGGCTTCGGAGGCTTCGGCGGTGGTATGGGCGGCGGAATGGACGTTGACACCAGCGCAGGTATTACCATATCAGGCGGTAAGCTGACTGTAGTTGCAAGAGGCGACGGCATAGACAGTAACGGAAGCTTTACTATGACAAGTGGCGAGGTTTACGTCAGCGGTCCCGAAAACGGTGGCAACGGCTCTCTTGACTACGGCGGAAACGCTACGATTTCAGGCGGTATCTTTATTGCCGCAGGTAGTAGCGGTATGGCTCAGAATTTCTCCGAGACCTCTACTCAGGGCGTAATTATGGGTAGTGCAAACGGTAACGCAGGTGACGAAATAAGCATTGTTGACAGCACGGGCAAGGTGCTGGCAAGCTTTACGGCACAGCTCAGATATCAGAATATAGTAATTTCCGCTCCCGGTATGGAGGTAGGTAATACCTATACTCTTAAATACGGCGGACAGAATCAGGAAATCACCCTCGATAAGCTTGTGTACGGCGGTAGCGGTTTCGGCTTCGGCGGAGGCGGCGGCGGCGGTCACAAGCCCGGCAGAGGAGAAGATTTTATACCCATATGGTGATTGAAATTTGTCGGAGACAAATTTCAAAGTGATGTATTTGCCTATGGCAAAAGTGATGCACGGCTACGCCGTATGATGTATGGCTACGCCAAGTGATGTTTCGTGCTTTGCACGAAGTTGTGGTATCCGCCTGCGGCGGTTTGCACCATCAAAAAATGCGGTGATTTATGCGGGGCGTCACGGGACATACCCTAAAGGGTGCCGCAGTCCTTACGGACTACTCGTCGCCCCCTACGGACGTGGTTTATAATATTGTGATATTAATACCATAAATACCGATGAAAACGGGATTTGTAATGCCTTGCCCACAAAAATTTATAAGGGGAATGTAGGGGTCGGCGTCCCCGACGACCCGTTATTTATATTACACCAATCTCCCCCGATAAACACAAAAAGCGTTCAGAAAATCTGAACGCTTTTGTTGTGGTTGTGAATTTGAATGCGGGTGCAACCCGCCGTCAAACTACAACAACCACAAATGTTTATCCCCGCCGTTCACAAGACTACGTATCCCACAATCTGATAAAAGGCGGAATTGCCCGCGGCGGCTCGCCGCAAAATTTTTTTCAAAAAACTATTGACAAATGGTTTCGGTGGTGCTATAATAACAACATCAAAAACGATGACGAAGACACACATTCTGTTATGACTTGTTTTCAGAGAGCTGTCGGTTGGTGTGAGACAGTAGCGGCTTACGGAGTGCATCCCTTCTGAGTTGGAATGCTGAAATAAAAAGTAAGCATTCTCGTGAGGCTGCGTTAATGCATAGGGCTTGTACCTTTACGGCGAGTCTGAAGTGGCGTAGAGCAATAGCAAAACGCAATTTGAGTGGTACCGCGGGTTTTATCTCGTCTCAAAGTAAAGCACTTTGGGGCGGGTTTTTTGTTTATATACGCCCCACAATTACGAAAGGAGTAAAGATTTATGTCAGAAAACAATAACGTCATGAACACCACCGAACAGAGCATCCGTGAGGTTGCACAGCGAATCCGTACCCTTCGTGAGGATATGGGCATTTCCGCTACTACAATGGCGGCAAAAACGGGCTTTTCCGTTGAAGAGTACAAGAAAATGGAAAAGGGCGAAGCCGACTTCAGCTTCACCTTCATTCACAAGTGTGCAGGTATATTCGGCGTAGATATTGCCGAGCTTATGGGCGGTGTCAGCCCCGAGCTTACCGGCTACACGGTAACAAGAAGAGGCAAGGGCAAGCCTATCGTAAGAAGAGCAGGCTTTGAATATAACCACCTTGCATATAAATTCAAGGACAGAATAACAGAGCCCTTCCACGTTGTTATCCCCTATTCCGAGGAGGCGTTAAGCTCTCCCAGACATCTTGCAAGCCACGCAGGACAGGAAATGGATATAGTAATCAAGGGTACACTCCGTATGATAATCGGCACTCACGTGGAGACACTCCACGAGGGCGACTGCATCTACTATGACAGCTCCATGCCCCACGATGAAATAGCTTTAGGCGGTGAGGATTGCGAAATCTACGCCTTTGTTATGGCACCCCGTGACGGTGAGCAGACGGTTGAATATCACGAGCAGGTGAGAAAGTACACCCACTCCAATTTCTACAAGGCTGGTATATCCCACCCCGTTGCAGACAAGTTCGTATCCTGCGAAACAGACGAGCAGGGACTCTTATCAGGTGTTCATTTCCACAACGAAGAGAGCTTCAACTTTGCTTATGATATCGTGGACGCTCTTGCAGAAAAGTGTCCCGACAAGCTTGCTATGATCCACGTAAGCGAGGATCTTTCCGAGCGCAGATTCACTTACAGGGATATGATGAAGTATTCCTGCCAGACTGCAAACTACTTCAAGTCCCTTGGTATCAAGAAGGGCGACAAGGTAATGCTGGTACTGAAGAGACATTATCAGTTCTGGTTCTCCATCCTTGCTCTGCACAGACTGGGCGCTGTGGTTATCCCTGCATCAAATCAGCTTGTAAAGCACGACTTTGAATACCGCTTTGACGCCGCTGAAATCTCCGCAGTTGTATGTACTGCAGACGGCAACGTAGCGGACGAAATCGATGCGGCTGCAGTAAACAGCAAGTCTCTTAAGACAAAGATCCTTGTTGGCGGCAGCAGAGAAGGCTGGAACGATTTCAACGATGAGCTT
Source organism: Ruminiclostridium sp. (assembly GCA_017465545.1). GTDB lineage: Bacteria > Bacillota > Clostridia > Oscillospirales > Ruminococcaceae > Ruminiclostridium_E. The sequence continues at coordinate 1,661 of JAFTVY010000039.1, read as the reverse complement.
CCTTCCTACAGCGGCAAGTTCCCCAGAACAGAAAATACCGCCTGCGGCAGCGATCCTATGCTGATGTTCTTCACCTCAGGTACAACAGGCTATCCCAAAATCGCAATGCACGATTTCAAGTATCCTTTAGGTCACTACACAACCGCACGCTACTGGCACAACGTTGATCCCAACGGCATCCACTTCACTATCTCCGATACAGGCTGGGGTAAGGCACTGTGGGGTAAGCTCTACGGACAGTGGATGTGCGAGACTGCAGTATTCGTTTACGACTTTGAACGTTTCCACGCAGAAAACATTCTGCCTATGTTCGCAAAGTACAATATAACCACCTTCTGCGCACCTCCCACAATGTACCGCTTCTTTATCAAGGAGGATCTGTCAAAGTACGATCTTTCAAGTCTCAAGTACGCTACAATAGCAGGTGAGGCGTTAAACCCTGAAGTATTCCACCAGTTCAAGAAGGCTACCGGCATCTCCCTTATGGAAGGCTTCGGTCAGACAGAGACAACACTTTCAGTTGCAAACTTTGTCGGCATGACTCCCAAGCCCGGCAGTATGGGTAAGCCCAATCCCCTTTACGACGTGCATATCCTCAATGCTGACGGCACGGAGGCAGGCGACGGAGAAACCGGTGAAATCTGCATAAGAACAAACGGCAAGAAGCCCTGCGGCTTATTTATGAGCTACTATAAAAACGAAGAAAGCACCAAGGAAGCATGGCACGATGGCTGGTACCACACAGGCGATACCGCCCGTATGGACGAGGACGGCTACTACTGGTACATCGGTAGAGTTGACGATCTTATCAAGTCCTCCGGCTACCGTATCGGACCCTTCGAGATCGAAAGCGTTATCATGGAGCTTCCTTACGTACTGGAATGTGCGGTTACAGGTGTGCCTGATGAAATAAGAGGTCAGGTAGTAAAGGCTACCATCGTTCTTACAAACGGCACAGAGCCCAGCGACGAGCTGAAGAAGGAAATCCAGACCTACGTAAAGAATCAGACTGCTCCCTATAAGTATCCCAGAGTTATCGAGTTCCGTGACAGCCTGCCCAAGACTGTCGGCAGCGGTAAGATAAGAAGAAGCGAAATCAGAGAGCAGGACGCCAAGAAGGCGGACTAATATAAAAACACAGAGGCTGTAAAAATCTTTGTTTTTACAGCCTCTTGTTATCTGAAAATTCATAAAACGCCTTGACAAAGTGCTTTTTCCGTTGTATAATAAAGAAAAAGAGGGAAACGATAAGACGGTCGCTCCCTTAAAGGTGTAATAATAACCGCCTAAGTTGGTATGATATGCACCCCAAAAGTTAGACACTTTTGGAGGTGCATATTTTTATGAGTAAAAAAGGACAAAATCAAAGAAAGTACTCGCCAGAATTCAAAATATCTGTTATAATGGATATGCGGGAACACCATTTAGGATATTGTGAGACAGTTCGGAAGTACTGGGATATAAGTAGAGGGCAAGAACAAAATTACAAAAACATTGTGACAAGGTGGGAACGCATATTTTTAGAAGAAGGAGCCGAAGGTCTAATGAAAGAAAGACGAGGCAGAGCTTGTTCCGCTAGCGGAACAAGGAAAGGCAGACCACCAAAGCTGGATAAAAAAGTAGAAGAAGATTTAATCGCAGAAAACCAGCGTTTGCGAATG
>JAFTVY010000038.1 GCA_017465545.1 Ruminiclostridium sp. | reverse complement strand
GAATCCGACGGCTGTCTGCAGGCATTCCACCGCTCCTTCGGAGAATGGCTTGATAAGGAAGGTACACCCTACTATTCAAGCATAGAGGACGGAGCCTCCGCCCTTGCAGAATTATGCTTTGAGCAGTACGAAACGGATATGGAATCCCTTGACGAATATATGCTACTGAATCTCACAAAGCTTCTCAGAAAGACGAAGATGAAGAAGGAGTATGAGAGGGTTACGGGGGATAAGACCTTTATGAAAAAGCTCTCCGACACCCAGCACGAATATTATACCAACAGCCTTTTTGAAAAGGCAATAGAGCTTGCCGACGAGCTTATAACCATACTTGACGACGGCTCGGAGGATATGGACAGACTCTCCGATTTAAGCTCGGCTTTATTTAAAAAGGCGGAGGCACTTCACTCCATATGTCATTTTGACGATGCGCTGATATATTTTATAAAAAGCGGAGAGATAGACAAAAAGCTTGCTGACCTTAATCCCGACAACCCCCAGTACCTCAGGGCGTACTCCTTCGCTCTTATCAGAACAGCGGACACTCTTATTGATATGGAGGATATAAAAAAGGCTATCTCCCTTTATGACGAGGTACTGCAGATAAATAAAAAGATAGCTACCGACCATCCGAAGGTTCCTGAATACCTCTACGGATACTCCGTTGCCCTTGACAGAGTAGCAAACCTTCACAATATGCAGGGCAATTTTTCCGAGGGAATAAAGCTCTACAAAGAGGCTGAAACCATTCTCCAAAAGCTTACTGAGCTGTACCCCGAAAATACACAGTATCTTCACGCATATTCCTCTGCCTTGCAGAATTTAGCCTGCACCTGTGAATTAAACAGCGAGTATGACGAGGCTCTGACTCTTTATAAAAAAACCCGTTCCATCTGCGAAAAGCTGAGAGAGCTTCAGCCTGAAAACACAGAATTCCTCTACTTATACGCCACCTCCTTAGAGAGGATTGCAGACGTTCATTCCTCTCTTTATGAATATGAGGAAGCCTTTGATCTGTACAAAGCCGAGTCGGAAATATTTGAAAAGCTGGTTTCCGATTTCCCCGAAAACCCGATATATATTTACGGCTACGCTACCACGATAGAAAGACTGGCCTCAATAAACGAGGCTTATATCGAGTCGGACAAGGCTCTTGAATTATACGAAAAACAGGCTCAGCTACTGAAAAAGCTTTCCGACGATTACCCCGGAAAGCCAAGATACCTTTACGGCTACACCATTGCAATGGACAGAATAGCCTATATCCGAAAGGGACAGAATCAACTCAGCGAAGCTATGAAGCTGTATGACAGCTTTCTGCCACACCTGAGGCATCTTACGGAAAGCTACCCCGAAAATCACGAATATGCCTACGGATACTTTGCCGCTCTTTTAAAAATTGCCGACATCTACAAGATACAGAATAATTTTGAGCTGGCTATTGAAACCTGCTCAAGGGGACTTAACGGTATCAGAAATCTGACCGATGCCTACCCCGAACACCCGGGCTATATGATGGCATATTCCGAAGCTCTGATGAAGATTGCCGAAGCGTATGAGGCTATAGACGATACGGAAAACGCTCTTATTTTATATGAAGAGAATATGCATATTGCAAAGCTTCTGATTGACTTCTACCCCGATGACGTAGCCTATCTGCAAAACTTCGCTCTTTCCACCGAAAAGGTAGCTTACCTGCTTAAGCTTGAGGGAAATTATAGTGAAGCTATCGTGACGTATGAGGAGGCTCTGGCTGCTACCAATGCATTAGTTTCCTATTTCCCCGACGAACCTGCTATCAGATACGGGGAAGGTAGCGTTTTATGCGATATGGCGGATATATACGCCGCTCTTGGCAGACTTGAGGATGCCGCACAGTACTCCGAGAAGGGTGCGCACGCATTCAGAAAGCTTTCAGAAAGCCACCCCGACAACTGTCTGTATAAGCAGAAATATTCCCTCACACTAAGCGAAACAGCCGATATTTATATGAAGCTTAAAAATATCGACCGTGCCGCCTTACTGTATGATGAGGTTTTATCCATAGATAAAAAACTGACTGAGGAATATCCCGAAAACCCCGATTACAGATACGGCTACTTTATGTCGCTTATAAAGTCAGCGGATATACGTGAAATTTATAATCCGGAAATTGCCCTGATGCAGTTTCAAGAGGCGGCAAAAATCAGCAGAGAGCTTACCCGTGATTATCCCGAAAACAGCAGATACCCTGCCGGCTATTCATTGGCACTTGAAAGACTTCAGGATATATACGAAAAACTCGGCGATAAAGAAAAGGCTGTCGCAAGCTGTATGGAGCATCTGGACGTTGCCCGTATGCTGAAGGAAAAATACCCCGAAAGCTACAGATACCTTTCCGGCTACGCCATAAGCCTTGACAAAGTAGCTTCACTTTATTTAAAGCAGGGGGAAGCAAAAGAAGCGAAGAAGCTTTATTATGAGGCGCTTTCGATCCACGAGCTTTTAGCGGACAGATTCCACGAGGATCCCGAAGCTCTTTACAGATTAGCTGTAGCTATGGAAAAGTGCGGCGACGTAAATAAAATGCAAAGCTCCGCAAACGAGGCTCTTGATTTTTACCGCAGAGAAAGGGAGCTTTTCAGCCTGCTTACTCAGTACTACCCCGAAAACCCCACATATCTGTACGGCTACACCGTACCTATGGGCAGAGCGGCAGAAATATATGCAATGGCAGGTATGTACGAAGAGGCACTCAGTACCTATTACGAAAGCCTGAAGATAAGGGAGAAGCTCGCTTCGGATTTCCCCGACGCCCCCGAATATATCAAGGGCTATTACGTGGCTCTATACAAAACAGGCTGTATACATATCCAGAACAACGACCCTTCAACCGGTAAGGAATTTATAATGAAGGCAAGAAACGTATGCTACCTTCTTACAAGAAATTACCCCGAAAATCAGGTCTACCGTTCTTATCTCAATGAAATTGATAATATAATAGCTCAGTATCTGTTATAATAATGAGACCGCCGTGATTTACACGGCGGTTTTTTTAAAAATATAGCATAAGTCAAGACGCTTTAATTTAGCCGAAAAAGAGCTGTTTTCGCTGTCGGACTTGATATTGAAGACAGCAAGCTCAGGTGCTTTACGTAATAAGGTGATATGGCACTGATAATTTTATTCTTCACTACAGGCTCTGTGTTTCTCATTGAATTCATTATTGTTTCTTACAATGCCATCAAAGGTCTGCGGCATAAAGCCGTTTATCATACATCCGGCATTAAGCGCTTTCCCATTCAGACTGCTCATAAAATAATAGGCTGCATCAATACGATTATGAATATGACCGTAAATGTGATAATGTCCCTTGAAATATCCGTTCCACTCCGCAACGGGAAAATGACAAAGGCAGATATGGTATCCGTTATCTACAATATGCATCATCTTTTCAACACTTTCAAAATGCGTCATAGCCGTTGGCTCTTCAAGTGTCAGCTGATCATGATTGCCGATTACAAGATGCTTTCTGCCCTTCAGTCTTTCAAGATACCACGAAGCCGGCTTTTCGTTTCTGTAGGCAAAATCACCTACAATATAAACGTCGTCATCATCTGTCACTCTGCCGTTCCACAGCTCTATAAGTGTACAATCCATTTCCTCAACGTCTGAAAACGGTCTGTTATCAAAGCCTATTACGTTCTTGTGACCGAAATGAAGATCAGAAGTGTAAAATATCATAGTATTCCCCTTTCTTTGTTTTCTGTATACAATTATACTACACGATGGTTATATTTTAACACGGATTACAATGTTTTTCAACTTACCTGTAATACAATTTTTTTATTATTTTTTATACTATCAATATGGGTTACGAAATGCATTGTAAAGCATTAGCAAAAAACCACCGTATCTCGTTTGATACGGTGGTTTTGTCACTTCCGCTGTAATTTGCTTTTCTGAACTTCTATATGACTATCGGGCTTATCACGGCGGTTGTTTTACCTTCATACTTTCATAGTGGGAGAGTTTTTCAGTATATCCGTTATCTTTCATCCACACCGAACATGCATACGTTTGCCTTTTCTGCAGGGATGACAAGATATTCCCTTCTCACCATTTCTTCTATGATATATGCCATTACGTCCATCTGATGATGGATCGAACTGAGCTGTGCGCATTTATCCGTAAGAGCCTTGGGTACGTAGTCCTTTAAGGTTTCGGTGGCAACGTCACAGATTTCTCTCATACATCTACTTACTTCCTCGATAGCAGGCATAAGTATATCTCTTGCTTTTTCAAAAGCGTCAGAGCCGAATACGGCAAAATTCGGCACAAGTCTGCCCTGCTCTGCTTTTATAAAGCCTTCTTCAATAAGGTTTATAATTTCTTCGTTGCCCTCGTCTGCGATATTATTAAGCACAGCGTCAGTCAAAGCCAGAATCTGCTTATACATACCACGATGCTTTAAATGCTGGCACTTTTCAATAATGCGGTAATTTATAGCAGATACCCAGGCAGTACCATCATTATTATAGCTCTGTGTATAAATGCCATTGAAGTGATGGTTTGCATAATCATTGTCGTAGCCGAAAACAAACCCGCAGGAGCCGTTGGCAAGAGGAGGATAATCGCCGAATCTTTCTATTCCCTCGTTATCGTTTTTACGCAGAGCGTGATACATAACGATATTGGCAAACAGCCATCTGAGGCAGTTTTCATCATAGCCGTTACTGTTGAAGCTGAGCTTTTTAAGTTCAGGCATTTTTTCTGCCAGAAATGCATTTACTATTTCCGCCGATTTTTCATATAACGGCTTGAACTTCTCTATAACTCGCTTTTCATAAGCGTCAGTAAAGATGATGATATTTGTCTGATATTTGTTACCGACCTTCTTTATAAGCTCGTATCTTTCGAGAATTTCTATCTCATCCTCAAGATAAACTGCCGATACGCCAAGCTCTACAGAAAGCTCCGATACAGAAACGGGCGCATTATAGGCAGAAAGGACTATATTACCCGGTAATCTGCGCTTAAATAAATCAAAATACGGTGTACTGTATCCACCCCAGAAATCCGCTCTGAATACCTGAGGATCATAGCTTTTTTCTCCGAATTGTCTATTCATTGATATACCTTCTTTCAAAATTTTACGGGTTTTGAAGAGATAGTATTTTACCATCTCATTACTTATCTGAAGCTCTTTAGAAATTTCGGAACAGCTTTTTCCATGGATATAATAGGCTACCGTGACCTCTCTGTATCTGTCGGATAGAATGGATAATTCTCTCCTCAGAAGATTAAGCTCCTCAGATTTTATAATTTCATCCTCGGGAGTAACGTAACAAACACCCTGATATTCATCCTCGGATACGGCAGTATAACGATTCCTGCTTCTTATTCTCGCTTGCAGAAGATTTTCCGCCGTTCTCCATAAATAGCCGAAAAAGGCTTCATCCTTTTCAAGTCTTTGTACGGATTTCAGCACGGCATAGATTATATCCTGTGCCAGATCCTCCGCTTCGCTTTTATCATATAGCTTTGAAAAAGACCAGCTATAGATTGTGTGGAGATTTTCTTCTATAAGCTCAGACGCAGTCTTTATATCCATTATTTCACCTCGCTTCAGGTTTTTTGAAAGCTTTCATTTATATAGTGTCAAAGTAGTGGTTTTGGTTAAGTAGTTTTTTAAAAAATTTTTATACGTAGCAGAAATCCGCATCACAGCTCATTTCACGTTTATATAAAAGTACCATTGATAATATAATAGCTCAGTATCTGTTATAATAATCAGACCGCCGTGATTTACACGGCGGTTGGTTTTATTCAGATTTTCAGGATAACGGAGCTTTTACAAACTCCGTTTTCGGGAGATATTGCAAAACTACCTTCGTATTCCTTAGCTATATCACTGAGTATTTGCAAGCCATAGTGGTTCGGCTTTCGCTCTACTCTCTGACCTGACCTGCAGGAATTCTCCACGGAAATAATTATATTTTCCTGATGTGATGAAGCTTTAAGAATGATGAATCTGTCCTTATCAATTTCCTCACAGGCTTTTATCGCATTATCAATAAGATTGCAGAAGATACTGCAGATGTGATTCTGTGATATTCTGCCTATATCAATTATCGAAATATCCGTTTTAAAGTCTATTTCCATTTCTTCTGCAACCGCCATTTTATTGGACAGCAAAGCATTTACAACCGGAATAACGGAATACTGATACTCATTTGTAGCCGCAACGTTTTTTTCAAGCTCGCTGATAAGCGTATCCGCCTGCTCAATATCTCCGTTTTCTATCATAGCCCGCACGCTGACAAGCTGATTTTTTATATCGTGACGTATCTTTGCCACCTCGTAACGCTTTTTGGCTATATCCTCATAATGAGCTATCTCCAGCTGATGCATATACCTTGCATTCTGTAATTCACCTTCCAGCTCGTGCTTTCTTTCAAGGTCGGATATAAAATAAAGATACATAACGTCCGCTATAACAAATATGAATAATGCAAACATTATAAGCTTGGTGGTATCCATACCGAAAAAGTAGGTGGTTTCGCTTTGCAGACTATTATTCCCTGCTGAACGCTCCACCGCAATGGACATTACTGCTATACACTGAGCAAGAGGAAAGGCGACAAGCACAGGATTCATTGCCTTCATTTTTTGCTTGCCGACAATACGCTTCCATATACGCTCAAACATATATTTCACCGGTATCGACATCACACAGAAAAGCACCGTCGCCAGTATTCTGCCCGTGTCATAGTTATCTACGCCTGCCTCAAAATCTACAAGATTTGTGCTTACGCATATAACCATCAGAAAGACTTCAATCAAAGTATCAACAAATATATCCAGCAATACAAAAATAATTATCTTTATCTTACTTGTGCCTTTGACTGTGCATAGCATCAGAGATAAGGTCAACAAGCTGTATAAAATAAAAGGCTTGTAGGGTACGTAGATAAGAAAAATTGCCTGCGGTATTACAAAGGTAAAGGAAACAATTCCGACTATAAAGGCGAACAGGGTTCTGTTTATCTTTGTTTCAAAACACCTCGAATATATCCATCCGGTAACAAGCCCCTGTGGAAAGCTTACAAGTACAAAAATCCACGCATACAAATTATCTATATTATTCATATTCCGCACCTCTTCCCCAACGCATAGTCTGTAAAAGCATTTATAAATTCTTTACGCCTGGAGGCGCTGATCGTGATTTCCGTTCCGTCAGACATAACAACCTTATCATTGGTCACACTCTGTATCATATCCATATTAAGAACAAAGCTTTTGTGACACTGAACAAAGTGCGCCGACAATTCCCGCATTGCGTCACTTATTTTTTCATAAGTGACGTATTCACCGTTGACTGTCATATAATGCAGACGATGTCCCTTGGATTCTATATACCTTATATCCTTTTCATATAGTATGGTTATCCTGGAATCTATCGGCTTTATCGCTATTGTCCGATTGGAATCGTACGCCATTTTACGTGCTTTTTCAAGCACCTTCTCAAGACTGTTCTTTTCTACCGGCTTTACAAGAAAGCCTGCCACGTTCTGATTTTCATAAAAAGCCTCTTGCACAAATTTCTCTGTATATGCGGTAATGTAGATTATTACCACCCTCGGAAACAGCGTTCTCAGGTATCGTGCCAGATCCAGTCCGTTGTGCTCCTTGTTATATTCCATATCAAGAAATGCAATATCAATACCGCCCGTTGTCGCAAGAAAACTCCTGAGCTTGTCGGAGTCGCTTATAAGCTCAAGCTTATCGCCTGCAAATACATCAGAAAATGCCGCACCAAAAGAATCCAGTTGCTCCCTCTCATCATCAAAATAAAATACGTTCATATGCCTACCTCACTATATTAAAAGTATAGCACAAGACACACAGTAAATCAAGACACTATAATTTTGTCGATAAAAGGGCTATTTTTGCCGTATGGGTTGACATCGGGAAAATATAAAACAATAAAACTGTCTGAATAAAGCGAGGTTAAATATTCCGCATAAGCGGAATACTTAGTTGAAAAAAGCTATTGCATAAGCGGAATACTTAGTTAAAAAACCTGTTGCTTATGTAATTTAAAATCAACTATATAAGAAAGCGAAGAAACTGTGCTATATATCATCTACAAGGATGAATTTAAGTAAATCGTTTATAACAGTGTAGTGATGTTTGGGCTTCGCCCAAGTGATGCTATAGCTACTGCTATAGTGATGTATTGTTCCTTTGGAACAAAGTGAAGTTAAGTATTCCGCATATCGTCCCGAAGGGACACTTCACTACGAAGTAACTTCACTTCCAAAGGATACTTCACATTCCGCATAAGCGGAATACTTAGTTGAAAAAAGCCTTTTAGTTTGCCGCAGGCAAACATCATTGAAAAAAGTGTTAAGAAAATGTTTTGTTCAAAATACATAATTTAAATGATGCATCACCTTCGGTGAAATGATGTTATGCTTCGCATAATGATGTTGCTCCCTTTGGTCGTAATGATGCGATGTTTGCCTCAAAACATTAGCGAAGCGACATCATCAGCGTCAGCGTCATCATTAGTGAAACGACATCATTTGCCGCAGGCAAACATCATTGAAAAAGTGTTAAGAAAATGTTTTGTTCAAAATACATAATTTAAATGATGCATCACCTACGGTGAAATGATGTTATGCTTCGCATAATGATGTTGCTCCCTTTGGTCGCAATG
>JAFTVY010000037.1 GCA_017465545.1 Ruminiclostridium sp. | reverse complement strand
TATATCAATAAGGAAATGTCAAACTGCGTACTTTCCCTTGACGGCAGAAAGTGTATAAACGACAACATCCGTCCTACTCCCAACGGTAGCGGAAGCTATGATATAATAGTACCCAAGTTCAAGAAGCTGGTAGACGGCAGAGGGGACAAGGATTATTACGTAAGAGGTACTTTCACAAAGTACAATCTTGATTTTGCCGACGACGTACTGCATATAAACGAGCTTGGCTTTGAGCAGTTATCGGTAGAGCCTGTGGTAACAGATCCCGAAATGCCCTATGCTATCACAAAGGACGATCTTCCCACCATCTTTGCGGAATATGACAGACTGGAAAAGATAATGGAGGAGCAGAAGGTAAAGGGAGAAAGAAAGTTCAACTTCTTCCACTTTATGATAGACTTGAATCAGGGACCTTGCGCAGTTAAAAGACTTCGCGGATGCGGATGCGGTAACGAGTACGTTGCAGTTACTCCCGAGGGTGATATCTACCCCTGCCACCAGTTTGTAGGTATTGAAGAGTGGAAGATGGGTAGCATCTACACAGGTGAAGTAAACCAGCAGATAAAGGATTACTTTGCAGGAATCCATATCTACAGCAAGGAAGAATGCGGCACCTGCTGGGCAAGATTCTACTGCAGTGGCGGTTGCAATGCAAACAGCTTTATTTATGAGGGTGACGTAAAGAAGCCCCACAAGCTTTCCTGCGAAATGCAGAAAAAGAGAATCGAATGTGCTATCGCTTTAGCGGCGGCAGAAAAGGCTGAATAAAACATAACGGGCGACCAAAGGGAGCCCCTTTGGGCAGTTCCCGCCTTTTATAAGAAATGATTAATCCCGCAGTTGAGAAACGGCGGGATTAAAAACTTTTATATGGCGGACACCCTAATGGTCACCCGTAATTTTTATAGTCCATCCGCAAATTCAAGCCTCATCCATCCACACTCTCATCTGATTTTCACCTCTGTTGCCCCATATATAATAGGGGACTGCAACGGCGGTGATTTCTTCTTCTGTCGGTGGTTCAAAGGAATAAAGACTGTCGGAGTCGGTTTTTCTCACGGCTTCTACCCCTATTGCAATGCTCTCACAGGGGAGATTACCGTTTTCCGTAACCATAGCTCTACAGCGTTTTTTCAGGGCGATTGACAAAACGTCGTTATCGTTATCCGCACCTTCAAAGCAGTAAACGAGAGGACCTCTTGATAAAGCCACCTTGCCCGTAAGGTCATGCACCCTTGTGCTGGCGTAGTTTGTTCTGATGCTATCGTCAAGGGTGATAATAAGCGTATCTCCGTCGGCTACGTCTATATATACGTAGCCTTTTATTTTTTCGGTTCTGACAGGCTTTTTGTTGAGAAGTACAAGATAGCTTTCGCTCCAGGAGGGAATTCTTACGGCAAGTCTGCCGCCCTTTTCTATTTTATAGGTAATGGCAAAGCCGTAGGGGTATCTTGTCTCGCAGGTGAATTTCATACCATTTGAAAATTCAACCCTGCCGCCTGCAAAGAGATGGCAGAAGGCGGTGCTTTCATTTTCTCCGTAGGCGTACTTGCCGAAGGAGGTGATAAGTCTTGCGACGTTCGGGGGACAGCAGGCACAGCCGTACCAGCCCGGGCGCTGAGGTCTTGCGTGCCAATGGGTTGCGATAACGCCCGAAATCCCGGGGACTACCTCAAGGGGGTTTACGTAGAAGAATCTCTTTCCGTCAAGCTGCATACCCGCTAAAACGGTATTGTAGAAGGCTCTTTCCATCACATCGGAATATCTGCCGTCTACCTCCTTTTCAAGCATTCTTGCCGCAAAGAACGTAAGACCGATAGAAGCGCAGGTTTCTGCATAGGCTGTATCTGATGGCAAATCGTAATCGGTGCTGAACGCCTCTCCGTGAACTGTTGAGCCTATTGCACCCGTGATATACATTTTTCTTTCGGTGATATCCTGCCACAGTCTTTCGCAGGCGGCAAAAAGCTCCTCGTCGTCGGTTTCGCCCGACAAATCTGCCATAGCCGTATAAAGATATACCGCCCTTACAGCGTGTCCCGTAGCCTTGTCAAGATTTCTTACGGGAGCGTTGCTCTGCTGATAATAGTTATCCTCGGCGTTGTTGCCCCATACCGTCCAGTCACGTTTTTCCTTTTCCTGCTTGTAGAAGTCGGTATTGACTCCTCTTGTATCAATGAATTTCTTACAAAGCTCAAGACAGTCCTTGTCGCCCGTGATACGGTACAGCTTTAAAAGAGCAAGCTCTATTTCGGGATGTCCCGGAAAGCCTTCGTTATTGTCGGTGACAAAGTGCTTATATATATGCTTTACGTTCTTTAACATAACGTCAAGGAATTTTCTCTTTCCCGTTGCCTCATAATAAGCGCAGGCCCCCTCGATAAGATGTCCCGCACAGTAAAGCTCGTGAGCCTCAAGCAGGTTTGTCCAACGTTTTTCTCTGTCCTTTATGGTAAAATAGGTGTTGAGGTATCCGTCCTCGTCCTGAGCGTCGGCTATTATATCTATGAATTCATCCACGGTCTTTTCGAGCTCTTTGTCGGGACAGTTCTGAAGGGAGTATGCCGCCGCTTCTATCCACTTACCTGCGTCGCTGTCCTGAAAGACCATTCCGTAAAAGCCGTCCTTTACGTCTTCGCCTCTTATTGCCGCCGCCGCATTTCTGAAATTGTCAATAACGTGGCTTTTTTCTACGTCTGGAAGCTCGTCGTTCAGTACCGAATACTGATAGGGAATAACCACCTCTTTTACAAGCTTCTGATAAGCTCCGATAAAGCCATCCGCCTTATAACTGCCGTTTTTTATCATGTTCTGCTGTTTCATAGCGTACCTCCGTATCGTTGACAAAACTGTATATATGTATTATAATCTTTTTATAGCCTTTATAAAATGGATAAAAAGCATTAAAATATGGAGGATTATCTTGAACGAGATTACTATCACCAACGTGACTCTCCCTGTTTTCTATAACGGGGACGTATACTGTGCCGCCGATCCCTTCTATCATGCGGACAGAACGGTGGATTTCGACATTCTGATATACGTTCTGGAGGGAGTTATATACGTTACCGAGGGCGAGACCGATTATAGTGTGGGAGAAGGGGAGCTGCTCTTTTTAAAGCACGGAGTCCATCATTACGGAAAATACGAGATACCGAAGGGTACCCGCTGGTACTTTATCCACTTCGGCACAGACGACGATATAAAGGGCTTCTCCGAATATGGCACGCCCGATAAAGAAAAACTGTACGTGAATATCCCGAAATATACAAAGGGACTTTCGGGTAGTGATACCGAGTGGCAGATAGCAGATTTTATTGCTTATGCAAACAGTACCGACAAGATGCGTAGCTGGAACGTAAATATCCGACTGTCACAGCTATTATCGGAGATGGCCTTTTCCTGTTCTTCTACGGCGCTGACGTTGCCGATTAAGATATGCAGATATCTTGACAGTCACTACAGAGAGGATTTTTCGGTAAAAAAGCTGGAAAAGGAATTTTACTTAAGCTATAAATATATGGCGGCGTGCTTTAAAAAGGAAATCGGCTGCTCTATGCAACAGTATCACACTATAATCAGGCTTACCGAAGCGGCAAGACTGCTTCGCTCCACTCTTCTGCCGATAAACGAAATTGCCAGAAGGGTAGGGTATGAGGATTCTCTTTATTTCAGCAAGCGTTTCAGCGGACGTTATAAGACGAGTCCCTCTGCCTTCAGAAAAACCGCAAGGCACTATTAAAACTGTAAATTTGTGAATAAATTATGAAAAATCAGAAAAAATCTTGACTAATTGAAAGCTTTATAGTATAATAACATAATGTATAAAAATAAAAACCTATGCACTGCGGTGCAAGAACGGAGTGAAACAATTGAAACGAGTATCAAAGCCTGTATTCTTCGTAGTATTACTACTTATATTAGCGTTCACAGGCATAGTATTTTTCGGCATACATACCCAGTATGGCGACTTTACCTATCCCGTTATAAGAGGCGTGGGTGACATACGCTGGGGTATTGACATCCGAGGCGGTGTTGACGTATCCTTTACCTCTCCCGAGGACTATGATGCAACCGACACAGAGCTGGATGCGGCAAAATCCATTGTAGAAACAAGACTTGTTGCAAACAACATTACAGACTATGAGCTGTACGTTGACTACGGCAACGATAAGATAATCGTCCGCTTCCCCTGGCAGGCTGAGGACGAGGACTTCGATCCCGAAGAAGCTGTAAAGGAGCTTGGCGAAACTGCACTTCTCACCTTCAGAGAAGGTCAGGACGGAGCCTGGGAAGAGGGCGGCACATACGAAGACCTTCCCCTTATCATTTCAGGTTCTGACGTAGAAAGCGCAACACCTCAGTACGCTCTCAAGAACGGTTCTACCAACGAATACGAATATATGGTAGCCTTAAAGCTCAAGGACAGCGGCAAGCAGAAGTTTGCAGAAGCTACCGAAAAGCTTGCAAAGAACAAGGGCTACATCTCCACTTATATGGATGGCGAAGTAATTTCCGTTGCTACTGTAAACGAAAAGATTGAAAACGGTGAAGCGGTTATCAGCGGTAGCTTTACAGCTGAAGAGGTTCAGGATTTAGCCAACAAGATAAACGGCGGTGCGTTACCCTTCAAGCTTGAAACAGCTTCCTTCAGTACGATCTCTCCCACACTCGGTACAGGTGCAAGAGACGCTATGGCGTTAGCAGGTCTTATTGCCTTCGCACTTATCGCAGTATTTATGATTTCCTTCTACCGTCTGCCCGGCGTGGTAGCAGTAATCGGTCTTATCGGACAGGTTGCAGGTACTTTCTGTGCAATTTCAGGCTTCTTCCCCTTCGCAAGCAGCCTTACGCTTACAATCCCCGGTATTGCAGGTATCATCCTTGCAGTAGGTATGGGCGTTGACGCTAACGTTATCGTAGGCGAAAGAATCAAGGAAGAAATCAACGCAGGCAAGACGGTACAGAGCGCAATTTCCGTAGGCTATAAGAGAGCATTTACGGCAGTATTTGACGGCAATATCACAATGGTTATCGTTGCTATCATCCTTATGGGTGCCTTCGGTACTCCCGACAGCCTTGCATCCATCATCTTACGCCCCGTATTCTTTATGTTCGGTGCTTCTACAGAGGGTACTATCTACTCCTTCGGCTATACGCTTATGGTCGGTGTAATCTTAAACTTCTTATTCGGTATCTTTGCGGCAAGACTGATGACAAGCTCACTTTCAAACTTCAAGGTATTCAGAAATCCTGCATTATACGGCGCTAAGAAGGATCAGACCACTATGGCACAGCAGAAGACTACAAAGGAAGGCGGTGCAGTATAATGGAAAGAAAAACTATTGATTTTATCGGTAAGAGAAAGATATTCTTTATCATTCCTATCATCTTCCTTATTGCGACTATCGTCGGCACCTTCGTACTGGGCATCGATATGTCCATCGAATTCAAGGGCGGTACAATGCTGACTTACAGCTACGACGGTACAGTCGATACCAATGCAATCAAGTCCACCGTTGAAGGACAGGGCTTTGGTGCGGTAACCGTAATCACAGGTAGTGCGGTAAACGGCACTATGGAAACTGTTCAGGTTTCCTTCTCATCAGCAGACGGACTTACAGCGGACAAGCAGACAGAGCTTACAAACAAGCTCCAGGAAACCTACAAGGATAACAACCTTCAGCTTGTAAACAGCCAGGACGTAAACCCCACTTCAGGTCTTGAGTTCTTCTTAAAGTGTCTGGTAGCGGTATTATTCTCCTTTATCCTGCTGGTTATCTATATCGCATTCCGCTTCAAGAACATCGGCGGTCTTTCCGCAGGTATATTCTCACTTGTAGCGCTTATGCATGACGTTATTATGGTGTATGCGGTATTCGTATTCTGCGGCTTCCCCATCGACGCTAACTTTATGGCAGTTATCCTCACAATCCTTGGTAACTCCATCAACAACACCATCGTTGTATATGACCGTGTAAGAGAAAACCGTAATCTTTACGGATCATCAATGGATCTTCGTGAGCTTGTTAACTTAAGTATCACACAGTCCGTCACACGTGCGATAAACACAACTATTACCACAGCCTTTGCTGTTATCACAATCTGTGTAGTATGTGCTATCTGCGGCGTAACATCCATTATGACTTTCGCTATTCCTATGGCGGCAGGTCTTGTATTCGGTACCTATTCATCCCTCTGTATCGCAGGTCCTCTGTGGGTATCCTGGCAGGAAAAGTTCGGCAAGAAGTATTCCGGCAAGAAGGGTGAAAAGAAGTCAAAGAAGGATATGGCTTCTACCCAGACAGACGCCAAGAAGCTTATGGTATAAAAAATTACAATTCCCGCCTTTATGGGCGGGAATTACTTGCTTAAAGATATAAGGTATATTTTGCGACAATCTAAAAAAGATATAGACATTATGAAAAAAAGTTTTTTTAAAAATCCACTTACAATCCTTACGTTCATAGTACCGCCGATAGCGGTAGCGGTTATTCTGCTTATCGTTTATGCAATGGGCGGAATGTACCCCTTCGGAGATAAGACGTTGGCGTGGTGCGATATGCATCAGCAGGTCGTTCCCCTGCTCCTTAACTTCAAGGACATCCTTCAGGGCGAGGGTAATTTCTTCCTCAATATGCAGAATGCCGCAGGTATGAACTTCTACGGAGTGTTCTTATTCTTTATATCCAGCCCCTTCAGTTTTCTGGTGGTGTTTATCGAAAAAGCGGATATAATGAATTTTATGAATATCCTTACCCTGCTCAAGATGGCGACCTGCGCCATAACGGCGAATATCTATTTCCGCCGTTGCCACAAAAGGCTCCATCTGTTCTGGGGCGCTTTGTTCAGCGTAGTGTACTCCTTCAGTGGTTACGCTATGCTCTTCTATCAGAATACGGTATGGCTGGACGTAATGTACTTCTTCCCGTTACTGCTTATTTCCTTTGATAGTCTTATAAAGAATAAAAGAACCGGCGGGCTTATCTTCTGCCTTTCGGGTATGCTGGTGCTGAATTATTATCTCAGCTATATGGTGGTAATTTTTACGATCATATATTTCGGACTTTACCTTTTTATGAACAGAAGAAGAGAAACGGTAAACGGCATTGCGCCAAGGTTCATAATAGCCTGTGCTGTTGCGGCGGCGCTTACCGCTGTTATCTGGCTACCCTCCTTTGCTCAGTATCTGTCCTCGGCAAGAGGAAAGAATATAATAAAGGGACTTGTAGATTCGCAGATATTCACAAAGCTTGACACCTGCCTGCCCTTCCTTTTCTGTACGGGCGTAGCTCTTGCGGTATACGTTATCTTCTTCGGCAGAAGAGTAACCTCCGAAAGCAGATTCTTCGTGGTTTTATCCTTCCTGACTCTGCTTCCCGTAATACTGGAGCCGATAAACAAGATGTGGCATACCGGCGACTATATGGCGTTCCCGGTGCGCTATGGCTATATCACTACTATGATGCTGCTCTGCTTCGGAGCGGTAAAGCTGGGTACTACGACAATAAGGGACTTCGGCACGGCGGTAAAAAAGAGATACGCTATCCCGACCTTTATGCTTATAGCTTTATTCGGCGGCTTTTCGGTATGGTATTATCTCACCTTCAGGGATAAGCTTGACAGCTACAGCACAACGCTGTGGGGAAATACCGAATCCTTCCTTTATCTTCTGATAATAACTTGCATTGCAGTAACCTTATATACGCTTATATTCTCCTTCGGTGTGTTCAGAAAGCTCGGCTTTACGGTGCTTTGCATCATGCTGTCGGTTGTGACAGCCTTTGAGTGCCTGTTCAATGCCAACGTCTATATAGCGGCGGCAAGCTACACACCATCCAAATTCGATAATGCAATTGTCCTTGAAGATAAGATTCAGGATGATGAAAAATTCTGGCGTATCAAGCTCGGTCAGGGACAGTACAAATATTTTGATGCGAATCTTATAGGGGGACTCGGATATAATTCCTTCGCCCACTATACCTCTCTGACCTCCGAGGATTATATGTTCGCTATGAAGAGGCTTGGCTACTCCTCCTACTGGATGGAGGTAACGGGCAACGGCGGTACTCTTCTTACCGACGCTATGATGTCGGTAGGCTATACCGTGGAAAAATTCACGGCAAGAGAACCTGCTTTATACAGAGATAAATACTATTCTATATTTGAAAACGAATATTTTATGCCTCTTGGTATAATCAGCGATAACGATCTGTCTGCAGTACCTGAGCTTCCTCTTGCTGAAAGAAATGAGATACAGCAGTTTGTCGCAGAACAGTTATTCGGCGCAGAAGAGGAATTATTCACAGAATATCAGCCTACGGGAGAAAGAAATATCCGGTTCTATAAAATAGAGGATAAATATCACTTTATTCCCGAAATGGCGTCTAAAAATTCCGCTCTCACCTATAAAATATACGTGGAGGGCAAGCAGACGCTTTACTTCGATTGCTTCGATTTAGTTTCCACCAACGTAAGGGAGCATATCTACGGCACCTTTGACGTATACGTTAACGGAGTAAAGGAGAATCTTTCCTTCCCCGGTCAGGATACCAACGGCCTGTTGGATTTAGGCGTTTATGAAAATGAATTTGTTACGGTAGAAATTTCACTCAACAAGAAGAGCTATTGCTCCAGCTTCGGTCTGTACGGTCTTTCCCACGAAAAGCTCGGTAAAATTATCAATCCTGAAAAATCTGCGGGACTTGAGGTATCGGGTACTACCATAAGCGGTAGCTATAACTGTGAAAAGGACGGACAGTATCTGTTCTTGTCCGTGCCCTATGATAAGGGCTTCACGGCATACGTGAACGGCAAGGAGACTGAAATCAGCCGTACCCTTGGTGGCTTTATGGCAATAAGACTTTCACAAGGGGAGAACGATATAGAATTCTCCTTCTCACCGACCGGCTTTAAAATGGGTGTTATCATATCCCTTGCCGGTGTTGTGATGCTGGCTCTCTGGCTTGTGCTGAGAAAGAAAGCTGAAAAGCTTCTTGACAAATCGGAAAAGCTTTGCCGTATCGGAGTCTACCTGCTTTTCTCAGCGGTACTGGCAATAATTTATCTCGTGCCAATGATTTTATGTATTACGGGTACGATAATTGACCTGCTATAAAATAAGAAAGGAAGAAAACAGATGGATATAGGAGCTTCAACCGCCTGCCTTTACCCTCTTGAAACGGAAAAGGCATTGTACGAGCTTGCCGTAAGAGGCGTCAGGAACGTGGAGATCTTCATCAATTCCGTTGATGAGCTTGAGGGCGGAATATATGCGGATATGAAGAAAACGATAAAGGAATACGGCGTATCGGTAAAGTCCTTCCATCCCTTTTCTTCTCCCATGGAGTCGGTGTTCCTTTTCGGTAATTACCCCAGAAGGACAGACTACCTTATAGATATGTATAAGAAATACTTTGAAAAATTAGCGGAGCTGGGGGCGGAGTATTTTGTTCTCCACGGAGCAATATTAAGCTCTCACGTTGAGGATGACCTTTATATGGAGAGGTATCTCAGGCTTTACCGCATAGCGAAGGAGTTCGGGGTGACTGTCCTTCAGGAAAATATCTGTTATTGCAAGAGCAAGGATATAGATTTTCTCAGGAAAATGTCGGACCAGCTTGGTGATGAGGTCAGATTTGTCCTCGATACAAAGCAGGCGAGAAGAAGCGGTACGGATGCCTTCGACTACCTTGACGCAATAGGTGATAAGGTGGCGCATATCCATATCAGCGACTGTGACGAAAACTGCGACTGCCTTCCTATAGGTAAGGGTGTATTCGACTTCACAAAGCTTTTTAAAAGACTTGATGAGCTTTGTTATGACAATGCGATGATAGTTGAGCTTTACAGAGAGAATTATACAAGCTATGATGAGCTCAGGGACTCTGTAGCGGCACTTCAGAGCAAGCTAAAAGATTACAGAGGGTAATATTTTCTCAAAAAGTATTGAAAAAGATATTTTTATATGTTAAAATAAAGCTATAAAAGGGTTATCAGACAGAAAGAGAGTGATATTTGTGAAGTGTCCCGAATGTGGATTTGATGATAGCAAGGTTATAGATTCACGTCCTGCGGAGAATAAAATCCGTCGCAGGAGAGAATGCCTTGAGTGTAAATGCAGATTTACCACCTATGAAATTGTAGAAAATATTCCGCTTATGGTTGTCAAGAAGGGAAACGTTCTTGAAGCCTTCGACAGAGAAAAGCTGATAAAGAGTCTGACCATTGCTACGGCAAAGCGTCCCGTAAAGATGATGGTGCTTGAAGATATAGTAGAAGATATTGTGCAGGATCTGAAAAATCAGTTCCGCCGTGAGGTTTCTTCCTACGAGCTGGGCGAAATGGTTCTGCATCGTCTGAAGGCAATTGATAAGGTAGCGTATATCAGATTTGCTTCCGTTTATAAGGATTTCAATGATATTGACAGCTTTGTCAAGATAATTTCAGAGCTCAATAACGAAAAAGAATAATATCTTTTATATAGGAGAACGACTATTTAAAGCCGTTCTCTTTTTTTTTTTGTAATAATAGTTTATGAGGATGGGATTTTATCCCTTTTGTAAAGCGGGTTGGCGGTCTACTATATGTTGTGGTGAGGAATCTGTATTTTGTGCCGATTGACAAAATGACCAATCGGGGCTTTGAAAAATTGTGCTGTTTTTATGCATAATTTTATGAAAAAAAGTGTTGACAAACCCCGAATATCGTGATATAATGTATAAGCACTCTTCGAGAGGGGCAAGCAAAAGAGCAGAAAACACGATGGTAAAGCGGATTTGGTTATCGCAGTGAAACCGGGTGAAAATAAAGCTCAAAAAACTTTTTTAAAAAAATTAAAAAAAGTGCTTGACAAGAACGAGAAGATGTGATATAATAAATAAGCTGTCCGCTGAGAGGACAGAGAGAGTTCCTTGAAAATTGAACAATACAGAATTAAAACAATTACCTTGAGATTCTTGAGAGTAACTCGAAAGAAACGAAAGAAATTCTGGATAGACAAATAACATTAAGAATGTTAGCGTTTA
>JAFTVY010000036.1 GCA_017465545.1 Ruminiclostridium sp. | reverse complement strand
TATTATCGAGCTGGAGATAACCTCGCTTACAAACGAGTGCTCCGGGGTAGGTAAGGCAGACGGCATGGTGGTATTCGTGCCGTTTTCTGCTATAGGTGACAAATTAGAGGTAAGAATCCTCAAGGTCAATAAAACCTACTGCTATGGAAAAATAGAAAGAATAATAACCCCCTCTCCTGACAGAGTAACCCCCGATTGCAGTATTTACGGCAAGTGTGGCGGTTGCTCCCTTCGTCATATCAGCTATGAGGCAGAGCTTAAAGCAAAGGCGCAGTTTGTAACTGACGCCTTTACAAGAATAGGCGGACTCACCCCCGAATTTCTTCCCATCGTAGCAAATGACAGGCTTTACGGCTACCGCAATAAACTGCAGATGCCCGTTGGAGTGGATAAGGAAGGGAATATCATAAGCGGCTTTTACGCCACCCATTCCCATAGAATAGTACCCTGCGATAACTGTCTTTTACAGCCGGAAATCTTTAAAAGCATCACCGACAGAATAAAGGCGCTTGCAAAGGAGCTTCGTATATCCTTATATAATGAAGAAACAAGAAAAGGCAATCTCCGTCATATCTATCTCAGAAAAGGTCACTACAGCGGTGAAATATGCCTTTGCCTTGTAGTAAAGAATAACGAAAAGAAGCTGAAGACGCTTATTGATAAAATAACCTCAGAATATAAAGAAATAGTATCAGCGGTAATAAATATAAATCCCAGGGACACAAACGTTATTCTGGGAGAAGAAGAAATCCTGATGTACGGAAAACCTGAAATCACCGATACAATGTGCGGCAATAAGATTTCTATTGCTCCGAAGGCATTCTATCAGGTGAATACCCCCGCCGCAGAAAAGCTATACGCCAAGGCAAAGGAATTTGCCGAGCCAGATGGCAAAATTGTACTTGACTTATATTGTGGAGCTGGTACAATAGGATTATCAATGGCAAAGGAATCCAAAAAGATAATCGGTGTTGAAATAATCCCCGAAGCAATAGAAAATGCAAAAAAGAATGCAGAAGCAAACGGCATAGAAAATGCAGAATTCATCTGCGCCGATGCAGGCAAGGCGGCAAAGATATTACTTGAAAAAGGCTTGAAGCCTGACGTTGTAATAGTAGACCCACCAAGAAAGGGATGCGGAGAAGAGGCGGTAAACTACATCGCACAGTTCGGTGCAGAAAGAATAGTTATGGTTTCCTGCAACGCCGCTACCGCCGCCAGAGATTGCGGATATTTTGATAGTCTTGGCTATAAAGCAACGAAGGTTGTTCCTGTTGATATGTTTTCAAGAACAGCGCACGTTGAAACGGTTGTTCTCCTTATCAAGGAGTAATTATATATCGGGAGGGTACATATGTTCACTAAAACAAATAATGTCTTTAAAACAAGTTTATCTGCATCTCTTCACTATATTACAGTAAAAGGTGCAGGCGAAACGCCCCTTGTCCTCATACACGGTCAAGGTATGTGCGGACTTGATTATGAGACTGTTTTCGAAAAACTGGCTGACGATTATACACTTTATCTTGTGGATTGTTTCGGTCATGGAGAAAGCGAAAAGGAATCTGCTTTGTATCGTTGTAACGTAATTGGTGACGCTATCGCAGAATTTATACAGAGTGAGATTAAAGAACCCTGTGTAGTAAGCGGTCATTCTTCCGGTGGAATACTTGCAGCTTATGTTGCAGGAAAAATACCTGAGTGTGTAAAAGGACTTATGCTTGAAGATCCGCCTTTCTTCAACGTTCAACCTGGTGAATTTGAAAACACTTTTGTATATAAGGACAGCTTTCAGGTTACACACGGATTTCTGAGTCAGAAGGAAGAAACCGAATATATTCCTTATTATATCGAACACGGCTATATTTATAATTATCTTGGAGAAAGGTTTTTCGGTAAGGAATGGGTAAATAAATTAGCGCAAGAAGCGAGAGAAAAGCTGAAAATTAATCCCGGCAAGCTACCGGATTTGAACAAGGTTTCAGCAAAATCCTTTCAGGGCTTTACCTACTGGAATAAATTCGATTTACTTTTTTCTGAAAGCTTTTATACAGGCGAGTGGTTTAATGGTGTAGATCAGGAAGAAATTCTGAAAAATGTTGAATGCCCTACAGTATATTTAAAAGCTAAGACTAAATACGGCAAGGACAAAGTTTTGTGGGCGGCAAATACCGATGAATCTGCCGACAGAATTATGAGCATTTTAAAAATCGGTAAGAGAAAGATTGTCAGAAGCGGTCATGATATTCATTTCGAAAAGCCACGACATTTCATAAAGGCTCTGAAGATTTTGAGAAAGATGATGAAGTGAGTATTAAGATATAAAGGAGTACGTTATGCCAACACCCACAAAATTTCCACTTTTTCTCGATAACGCCCGCCTCCTGCAACGCCGCCACTGCCGCCAGAGATTGCGGATATTTTGATAGTCTTGGCTATACGACAACAAAGGTTGTTCCTGTTGATATGTTTTCAAGGACAGCGCATGTGGAGACAGTAGTATTAATGACTAAAAATACTCACAAGATATTGGAGGACAAATATGGATAAAAAAAGAATGAATTATGTTGTTGATGCTTATCAGGCACGATATTCTTCTGTTCTTAACAAGATTTGGCCGACAATGGGTTCAAACGGATTTAACGAACATAACCAAACTGTGAATTTTATGATCGCGTATGAAACTGTTGCGGAAGAAAATAATGAACAAATTAGCACATGGTATGAATTTCAGATTTCAAATGGAACCAAGAGAAACAACCGAATTGATGGACTAATTATTAATCACACAAAGCGAGAAGTATATTTAATTGAAGCAAAACGATTCAGCAAAAATAATTTGCCGAAAAAACAAAAAGAATTAGGTAATGATTATACTCGCATCGAAAATCTCGGCTTGGGAAGATTTGAAGAACTGTTTTATGAAAAAGAATCAATATCCACCTACAAAGTTTTTGGGGTTCTTCTTTTTGATTTATGGACAGAAACGCCAGCGCAAGAAGGCTTATTGAAAAATTGGAATAATATTTGTGATAATCCAAGTTCAGATTTACTTTCCGATTTTTTCTATTTCAATAACTCTGATAGTAAGATTGACTGTGCCAAAAGCTGTTTGCTGCCTATAGTTAGAGAAGTTATTTGTAATAGATGGAAAGACGAGAATTATAGTTACTTCTTGGGGGCGCTGATTTGGGGGAAATCTAATAAAGAGTAACCAATCAACGGCATATTCCTGACGCCGAGGGTCGTGTGGGCAGCGTAGATAACGGCATTTTTATTCACGCCATTGTCCCAAGGCACGTTGAATGTGTCGTGTGTCTCACAAAAAGTTAAAAGGAGCCACATATATGAACGACATCGAACTTATTTACGAAAAAGTAAAGGATAAGTACGATTTACTTCTTACTAATACCTTTTCGCTGAACAAAGGCTTTACAAGTGATTTCCCCGTTATCTGCGGAGAAGCAGAGCAAGGAAAATTCTATCTCTATGCAGATGATCTGGATCCCGACCCTCACGGCTATGCCTTTGTCTTTTCTGTGGACTATGAGAAGAGAACGCTGTTCAGAAGAACAGTTAAACGTCACACCCATTGGCATCCGCAGACGATAGAAGAAGCAGTCAAGGATGTTGAAGGATTTATGTCAGGCAAAATAAAGCTTTAATATTTGTTGAGCGTTTTATATAATGGAAAGGAGCTTTTATGAAAACTGAATTAATTGACGGAAACAATTCTATCAGAATAGACAATTTTGCTTTTTCTCCTTACGATATATTCAGAGTAACCTTTGATATTTATGTAACGTCAGGCTCCTTCAGCGGTTATGGTGAATGTGAATACCATACAGGATATTTCAGTAAATTTGTATCCGAAATGCAGAAAATGTACGATTTTAAAAGGAAGTCAGTTACGTTTAAAGACATCTGTTATGGCAGTGAAATAATTTTCACGATTGACAGGGCAGGGCGTGTTGTGATTAAAGGCACAGTATATGCAGATGCAATGGAACACAGTATGACTTTTTGCTTTAATACAGACCAAAGTGTTCTTTTGCCATTTATAAACGGACTTAAGAAAATGATTGAAAAGTGCTGATGAGTAAAGGAAACTATTATGCCAACACCCACAAAATTCCCTCTTTTTCTCGAAAACGCCCGCCTTTTACAGAATTCCTTCGATATCACTCCACTCCTCTACGGCTCGCTGGGACTTGAATACCTTACAGGCGAAGACTTAAATTCAGATGATATAGATATTCTGATATATGAGAAATATCTCACAGATAGGTGGGATGAATTTAAAACTGCTTTAGAAAAAGAAGGCTACGTACTTGCCGACGAGCATGAGCATACCTTCTGCAAGGACGGCGTATGCTACTCTTACGCCTCTATCGAGGAGCTTTATAGCTTTGCGGGTATACCTTTGACTAACATCGGGGTTAAAACCGAGGAGGATGTAAAATTCAGATTGCTTACCTTAGAACAGTATCAGACCGTCTACAGAGCCTCTTCAAAGGATGGCTACAGAGTAAAGGTCAGAAATAAAAAGGATAAGGAAAAGCTGAAATTTATATATAAGCAAATCGTTAAGGAGCAGAAAAAGGAGAATCCCCATCCCGCACTTAATGCTCTTGCTGAGGGTGGTATAGAGCTTTTACTCTTCATTGGTGCTCTTGCTATAGGCTTGCTGGTTATGTGGATTTTACCCGAATACGTGGATATGCCTATAGATATAGCAATAATAATCGGCGGATTCATTCTTGCGGCTATAATCGGAGTATTTCTCCTTGTAGATTATTTTATAAGACTTAAAAAGAAGGACAAAAAATGAATTCTTATTTCAAAACCTGCTATCATAAGCTGAAAGACTTATTAGCAACAGAGTATAACTGCTCTTCCGAAGATTTCGAGAAAAACGAAAATATAGTCACCGTTTCCGCCCTTAACGAGGGCAGAAGAATGTATACGAAGGAAAAATATTTCTTTTCAATGGTGACCTTCGGTAATAATACGGTTATCACAGCGGATAAGCAGCTACACCCCTTTTTAGAGGAATATATAAAGGACAAGCAGGGACATCTGCTTTTTGAACTGTGCAATCTCCTGCCGATAGAAAAGGAGCTTAATAAGTACGGCTACACCTTTGACCGCAGCCACCATATGTTTTTGCCTTATTCTGACGTAACACCAAAAAGAGATTACAAGGTAAAATGGTTTTATGACAGGGAAATAGATATATTTTACGGAGATGACCGCTTCCCGAATGCCATCTGCGAAGAGTATCTCCCGCACCGCCCTGACAGAATCGTAGTCTGCGCCTATGACGATAACAATGAAATTATGGGTATGGCAGGCTGTTCTGAGGATGCAAAAGGCTGGCAACAGATAGGAATAGACGTAATGCCGCAGTACCGCTCTATGGGAGTGGGTACGTATCTTGTAACCCTTTTAAAAAACGAGATAATAAAAAGAGGGGATATACCCTTCTACGGCACGAGCGTAGCAAATTATCATTCAAGAAATATAGCTTTAAACTGCGGTTTTAAACCGATGTGGGCAGAGCTTGGAGCGAAAAGGATAAAGTAAATTAAGGTGTATAGAAGCAGGAGTTGATTCGTTTGCGCACTTATACGTGGGATGAGTATTACGAAAAATTTTACGATTGGGAAGAAAGCACACGGGTGCGTAATTTATACGCATTGACTTCTCTCGGTTCTGCTGATGAGGTAGGAGAAATTATACTTGAATTGCAATCAGACGTGGGTGCATCAGATCGTCTCTTACAAAAAGCGGTAGAAGCAAAATTGCAATTCCCCGTAGATATTATCATTGAGCTGTTTTGTTGTAATGATGAAAAGCTTGTTGCACAGGCTCTTTATAATTCTTCTGATAAGCTTACGGCAGAGGATGTAGAAGAACTATACGGCGTGGTTGATGATGATGTAATCATAAAGCTGTGTTCCGAAAAAGGGATCCCCTTACCGGAAGAACTCTGCGAATCGCCTGATGTTTATGATTCTGTGAATGACAATAATCGTTTTGGGAAAGGAAAAGAGAAAAAAGCAGGCTTTTTAGGAACTCTTTTTTCTACACTTGTAGTCGCAAACTCTATAGATTCCCGTGAATCGCAGAATAAGACATTCGGATGTAACGGCGATTGTGCAAATTGTCCACCCCATTACGGCTACAGATACGGTAGATGGTATTACGGAAAAAACCATTCTCACGGGTGTGAGTTTGGAGGCAATAACGGAAATGGCAGGTCTTAACCAACTAAGATGGTGAGCCGACAATAATATTTCAGAAAGGATTTTTTCTATGTCAAACTACAGAAATTTCAAGCTTGTTGTGTATTACGTTGCGCATGGCGTAAAAAACCTGAACAAAGAAAAGCTTCAGCAGCAAATCGACTTTTTCAAGCGCTATTTAAGACTCGATAAGGTGTATATCGAGCCTATGAGAGATATTTTCGTATCAGAAGAAGAGCTTCGCCTTTGCAAGCAGATTTTTGAAGAAAACGGCATAGAAGCTAAGGGTGGTATAACTACAAGCCTTCCCGATCCCGAAGGTCAGGAAAGAAAACAGCGCCTTTTCAACGTTCTTTGCTATAACGATGAAAAGATGATGGCTACTCTGCAGAAAGCCTGCGAAATGAATGCAAGAGTCTTTGACAGCTTTATAATAGACGATTTCTATTTCTCTAACTGCACCTGTGAAAAGTGTAGGAGCGAAAGGGATAAGTACAACAAGGAACACGGTATTACCGACGGTAGCTGGCAGGCATACCGCACACACCTGCTTTTTGAAGCGTCAAAGAAATACATAATCGATCCTGCAAAGGCGGTAAACCCCGACTGTAAGATAACTATAAAATATCCCAACTGGATGGAATCCTATCAGGAAACGGGCTACGATCCCGCATCCCAGAGAGAAATTTTCGATTTTATCTATACGGGCACCGAAACAAGAGATCCCGTCAACACAGATCAGCATCTGCCTCGTTATCTGTCCTATTCTCTTATGAATTATATGGAAGATATGGCACCCGGCCGTAATGGTGGCGGATGGTTTGACTGCTTTGACTGTCGCATTCTTGATTATTACCTTGAGCAGGGCTATCTCACAGCCTTTGCAAAGCCGAGGGAAATAATGCTTTTCTGCTTTCAGGCACTTAATGACAGCGTATTTCTCCCTCCTCTCGGCTTTATGCTGGATAAGCTCGATACGCTTCTTGATAATTTAGGAACACCCATAGGTGTACCTTGCTATATTCCAAACGCCTCCCAGGGCGAAGATAACCTTCAGGATTACCTCGGCATGAACGGTTTCCCCGTGCTTCCTACCCCTGATTTCAAATCAGATGCACCCGTTATGCTCCTTACCGCTTCTTCAGCTTTTGATAAGGATATAATCGAAAAGCTTGAAAATTATATCGCAAGCGGCAATAAAGCTATAGTCACCAGCGGATTTGTAAAGGCAACGCTCGGAAAGGGAATTGAACGTATAACATCACTTCGCTATAGAGACAGAAAAATGACCGCAAGAGATTTTGCGGCAGAGGGTGAGATTGCGGTAGCGGCAAGCCGCTGGGCAAGACAGTCAGCGGATAAATATATAACCGTTCCTATAATGGAGCTTCGTAATAACGCTACATGGGGTGCGGTATGCAAGGCGATAAACGAAGAAGAAGCCTGCACGCTTTTAGCCTTAGACACCTACGGCAAGGGCAAAATGTACACTCTCGTTGTACCCGAAGCCTTTTCGGATATCAAATACTATCCCGAAGCGGTGCTTAACCGTATGAGACGTGAATTTGCGGTAAACGGCATCCGTTACAGCGGCAAATCCACAATAAGCATATTCCTTTACGATAACGATACCTTTATAATCTATCCTTACGTGGATAACAACACCTATGACAGCGACGTGACTGTTCATATAAAGGATGCAAAAAGCATTACGGAAATCGGCACAGATAAGGAAATACTGCCCCTTTATGAAGAAAGCGGTGAGTCGGTGTTCAGACTCTGGGCAACGGTAGGCAGATGGAAGGCTTATAAAATAAACCGCAGATAAGAGGATGTATTTATGAAAAACGAAAGCAGAACTCTGTTTATTCCGCTGTACGGCAAGGCAATGATGAGCCTTGACGGATTCTGGCAGGATAAAACGGCAGAGGAGATAGTAGCAAAGAATTATGACTATCTCAAAACCGTGGATAAATCAAAAAGGCTTGCTATCTATATGACGATGAGAGCAATGCAGTATGATAGCTTTGCGACTGATTTTATATACAAAAATCCCGAAGCTATAGTTGTTCACCTCGGATGCGGACTGGACAGCAGAATAGTCAGAGTAAACCGCAAGGCGAAGCATTGGTATGATCTTGATTTCCCCGAGGTTATCTCTTTCAGGGAAAACTATTATAAAGAAACGGATAATTACACTATGCTACGCTCTTCCGCTACAGATTTTTCCTGGCTCGAACAGATTGAGTATAACGGTGAGCCGATGCTTGTTATAGCGGAAGGACTTACAATGTACCTTACGGAAAAAGAAATCCGCACTCTTACAGAATTGTTCTCTGAAAAATTCGGCAACGTGACTTTTATATTCGACGCCTATTCTTCCTTTGCGGCAAAGGCGTCAAAGGTGAAGAACCCCATAAATTCGGTGGATGCCAAAATATCCTTCTTTATGGATGATGAAAAGCTGTTCCATAATCCTGAAAAGAATGTATTCCATACCGAAACACGTAATATAATCCTTGATGAATATATTGGTAAACTAAAGGGAATTTACAAGACACGCTTTAAATTTATGAAAAAATTCGGTAGCAAAATGTACAGAATCTACGTCTATAAATGCGGAAAGGGGACAGGCAAATGAATTTCCATACCTTGGGTGACAAATCAAGACCTGCAATGCTCCTGATTCACGGAATGCTCACTCCCTGGCAGATATGGCAGGAGGTAGCGGAGCATTTTTCAGAAGAATATTTTGTAATAGTACCTGCACTTGACGCTCATGAAGAAGATACACGAAGCGAATATACTTCGGTGGAGCAGGAAGCGGATAAAATCATAAACTTCTGCCTTGCAAATACCAGCGGTGATATTGACGTGATGTGCGGTATCTCTATGGGCGGTGTTATTGCCTTTGAGATTTTCAAGTCAGAAAAGCTCACTATAAATAAGCTTGTACTTGACGGCGCTCCTCTTGTCGGCTTCAACAGGCGAATGGGCGCTATTATGAAAAATCAGTATAAAAGCCTGATACATAAATCCCAGCTTCGTAAAAATGGCGTAATGCGTAGCTTTAAAAAGAATTTTCTCCCGGAAAAGTATCTTGATAGCTATCTTGCCATAGCTGACAGAATGTCCGATACTTCAATAGAAAATATTATAGCCAGTCTGTCAGAAAATCGTCTTGAAGGCTTTTCTTCATCCGCTAAAACTAAGATTCTCTTCTGCTATGGCACAAAGGGTAATGAGGGAATATCCGAAACCTCCGCCTTTACTCTTAAAGGACTTTATTCACGCCTTACCTTAAAGTGCTTTCAGAAGTGTGCTCATTGTCGTTATATATCCTTTGAGCCACAGAAGTGGATAGAGGAAATAACACCCTTTATATACTAAAAATATCCCATCAGGAATACTTCCTGATGGGACCTTTTCTATTCGCTTATCTATCAGTCGCCAAAGGAGATGCCGATATTTTTACCTGTTATAACCAGCTTGTCATCCTGAGGCACGAACTTTGTCTTCATTGTAACGTCACAGAGCTTGTTCTCGCAGATTTCGCTACCGATTTTAGCCACCGTGTAGCCGTACTTGCCTTCCTTTATGAGCATAGCCGCTCTTGCACCGAACTTGGTCGCCAGCACTCTGTCATAGGCTGAAGGACTGCCACCACGAAGAATATGACCGGGAACTACCGTTCTTGATTCTACGCCGGTAGCCGCCTCTATCTGCTTTGCGATACGGCTTGTAACCGTGGTTTCGCCTGCTTCAGCACGCTTTTTAGCACGTTCCTTTTTCTTCATCTTCGCTTCATCCTTATCCATAGCGCCCTCGGCTACAGCGATGATAGAGAACATCTTTCCTGCTTCCATTCTTCTTTCGCAGGCGTCGATTACCTTATCTATGTTGTAGGGAATTTCAGGAATAAGCACAATATCAGCACCGCCTGCAACGCCTGAATAAAGTGTAAGCCAGCCCGCTTTGTTACCCATAATTTCGATAACCATGATTCTGCGGTGGGAGGTGGCTGTGGTGTGGATTCTGTCAATGACCTCCGTACCGATGTCAACGGCTGTATGGAAGCCGAAGGTAACGTCGGTACCCCATATGTCGTTATCTATAGTCTTGGGCAGACCGATTATGTTGAGACCTTCTTCGGAAAGCAGGTTTGCGGTCTTGTGTGTGCCGTTGCCGCCAAGTGTCAGAATACAGTCCAGCTTCTGCTTTTTATAGGTTGCCTTCATTTCAGCAACCTTGTCTATATTGTCATCCTCGATTACCTGCATCATCTTGTAGGGAGTACGCTTTGTACCTAAGATAGTACCGCCCTGAGTTAAAATACCCGAGAATTCTTCAGGCTTCATGATGCGACAATTGTTTCTGATAAGTCCGTCAAAGCCGTTGGAAATACCGATTATCTCAACATCATCTTCACCAAATAAGGTGTAGCACGCCTTTGCGGCACCTCTTATCGTAGCGTTGAGTCCGGGGCAGTCGCCACCGCTTGTTAAAATTCCTATTCTGCGTTTTGCCATTTTTATCCGACCTTTCTTGTATGAAATATGAACGGTATTTCTTGTCCGTAATATTATTATATGTTGAAAATAACAAAAAGTCAAGAAAAATAAGTGCAAAATTGTAAATTGTGCCTATTTTTATTGCGGGTGGTCAAAATGACCAAATTTTTTAGAATAAATGAGTTATTTTCTTTGTCTATAAAGTGGCTTTTTCTATTGACAAAACAGCTCATTTTATATTATAATAATCTTGTATTTGTACAAGCTCCGATAAGGAGTAAACTAAAAAGAAAAAACTGTAAGGAGAATAATTATGGCGTACATTATTGGCGTTGATATAGGCACGTCAGGTACCAAGACCGTGCTTTTCAGCGAGGACGGTACACCCGTTGCATCCGCACTTTACGAGTACCCCCTTTACACTCCCCGTAACGGCTACGCAGAGCAGGATCCCCTTGACTGGTGGAATGCTTCCGTAAACAGTATCCGTGACGTTATTGCAAAGAGCGGCGTTTCTGCAGATGACATCAAGGGCGTAGGTCTCTCAGGACAGATGCACGGACTGGTAATGCTCGACGGCGACAACAAGGTGCTGAGAAACAGCATTATCTGGTGTGACCAGAGAACGGGCAAGGAGGTTGTTGAGATTACAGAGAAGGTAGGTCATGACAGACTTATCGAAATCACAGCAAACCCTGCAATAACAGGCTTTACAGCCGCAAAGATAATGTGGGTAAAAAACAACGAGCCTGATATTTACGAAAAATGCCGTCATATCCTTCTCCCTAAGGATTACATAAGATTTATGCTCACAGGCGAATATGCAACCGAGGTTTCCGATGCGTCAGGTATGCAGTTACTTGACATCCCTAACCGTTGCTGGTCTGATGAGGTACTTACAAAGCTTGGTATTGACAAGAGCCTTCTTGCAAAGGTTTACGAAAGCCCTGATATCACAGGTACTATCACAAAGGAAGTAGCAAGAGCTACCGGCCTTAAGGAAGGCACTCCTGTTGTAGGCGGTGCAGGTGACAATGCGGCGGCGGCAGTTGGTACAGGCGTTGTAGAGGATGGTAAAGCCTTCACAACAATCGGTACAAGCGGCGTTGTGTTCGCTCACACTTCCGATATTTCCATAGACAGCAAGGGCAGAGTACATACCTTCTGCTGTGCAGTTCCCGGTTGCTGGCACGTTATGGGTGTTACCCAGTCGGCAGGTCTCTCCCTCAAGTGGTTCAGAGATAATTTTGCCTGGGCAGAGATGGAAACAGCTCTTTCAATGGGCGTTGATCCCTATTACCTTATGGATAAAGAGGCTGACAGCGTGCCTATCGGCGCTAACAGACTCCTTTATATGCCTTACCTCAACGGTGAAAGAACTCCACACCTCGATCCCAACGTAAGAGGTGCTTTCGTAGGTCTTTCCTCAATGCACAAGAAAAAGGATATGCTCCGTGCTGTTATGGAGGGTGTTTCCTATTCACTTCGTGACTGTGTAGAGGTTATGCGTGAAATGAATATCAGCATCGACGATATGATGGCTTGCGGCGGTGGCGGTACGTCCCCCTTATGGCGTCAGATGCTCGCTGATTTATACGGCTGTCAGGTAAAGACTACAGCTAATAAGGAAGGCCCCGCACTCGGCGTTGCACTTCTTGCCGCAGTAGGAACAGGTATCTACAGCTCAGTTCCCGAAGCCTGCAAGGCTGTAATAAAGCCTGAAAGAATTCAGGAGCCCGTTGCAGAAAACTCTGCAAAGTACGAAAAGGTCTACGAGCTTTACAAAAAGCTTTACCCCGCAATGAAGGAGAACTTCGACCTTCTTGCAAATCTTGACGTATAATATATAACGTATCTTTTAGACGGCTGTAAGGCCGGACTTCAAATATACCGGAAAGGAAAAAATTAAAATGTACAAAGATTTAGTTGACACAATCGGTTACCTTAAAGGCTTCGATCCCGACGTAGCAGACGCTATGAACTTAGAGCTCGGACGCCAGAGAAGAAACATCGAGCTTATCGCAAGCGAAAATATCGTTTCTCCCGCAGTTATGGCGGCAATGGGCAGCGTTCTTACAAACAAGTATGCTGAAGGTTACCCCGGCAAGCGTTACTACGGCGGATGCGAGGACGTTGATATCGTAGAAAATATCGCAATAAACCGTGCCTGCGAGCTTTTCGGCGCAAAGTTTGCAAACGTTCAGGCTCACTCAGGCGCACAGGCTAACACAGCCGTATACTTCGCACTTTTAAATCCCGGTGACACAGTTCTCGGTATGAGCCTTGCTCACGGCGGTCACCTCACACACGGTTCACCCGTAAACATTTCAGGTAAGTACTTCAACTTCGTACCCTACGGTCTTGACGACGAAACAGGTATGATAAACTATGACACAGTATTAGCTTTAGCTAAAGAGCATCAGCCCAAGCTTATCGTAGCAGGTGCAAGTGCATACCCCAGAGCTATCGATTTTGAAAAGCTCTCCGCTATCGCAAAGGAAGTAGGCGCATATCTTATGGTAGATATGGCACATATTGCAGGCCTTGTAGCAGGCGGAATGCATATGTCTCCCGTTCCTTACGCTGACATCGTTACAACAACAACTCACAAGACCTTAAGAGGTCCCAGAGGCGGTCTTATCCTTACAAACAACGAAGAGCTTGCTCTCAAGATAAACAAGGCTATTTTCCCCGGTACACAGGGCGGACCCTTAATGCACGTTATCGCCGCAAAGGCAGTATGCTTCGGTGAGGCGTTAAAGCCTGAATTCAAGGCTTATGCAAAGCAGATCGTAAGCAACGCTTCCGTTTTAGCTTCTTCACTTTTAGAAAAGGGTTTCAACCTTGTATCAGGCGGTACTGACAACCACCTTATGTTAGTAGACCTTCAGCCCTTCAATATCACAGGTAAGGAGCTCGAAAAGAAGCTTGATGAGGTTTACATCACAGTAAACAAGAACGCTATCCCCAACGATCCTCAGAGCCCCTTCGTTACAAGCGGTGTTCGTATCGGTACACCTGCCGTTACAACAAGAGGTCTTGTAGAAGAGGATATGAAGACTATTGCAGAGTGTATCTATCTTACAGCAACTGACTTTGATGCAAGTGCTGAAAAGGTAAGAGGTATGGTAACAGACATCTGCAACAAGTACCCTCTTTATGAATAATATCTGAAAATAACCATACGTAAACGAGAGATTCTGTCCCTCGTTTATGGTGTTTATTAAAGAAATATATAAAGATATAACGGCGTGAGCCGGATTGAAAGGAAATATAGATATGACAGCAAAAGCAAGTGAAATTCTGTTTTCTACTTCTGAAAGAGTAGCACCTATGAGCATCATCGCTCTTCCCGGTGCTGAAGAATTAGGAGCAAAGATTGACCAGTATTTAGTAAAGTGGTCATCTGCTGCAGGTTTCAATTTCGATACCTTTTTAATTGAAAATGAGTGCCCCAGATTCTCCTCCGGTGACGGTAAGGGACTTATCAAGAGCACAGTAAGAGGTGATGATATATTCATCATCGTTGACGTAGGTAACTACAGCTGCACTTACGAATTATTCGGCAGAGAAAATGCTATGTCACCCGACGATCACTTCCAGAACTTAAAGCGTATCATTCAGGCTATCGGCGGTAAGGCACACAGAATAAACGTAATTATGCCTATACTTTACGGCGGCAGACAGCACAGAAGAAATTACAGAGAATCCCTCGACTGTGCAGTAGCACTTCAGGAGCTTGAAAACTTAGGTGTATCAAACGTTATCACCTTTGACGCACACGATCCCAGAGTTTGCAACGCTATTCCCTTAATGGGCTTTGATAACGTAATTCCTACCTATCAGGTTCTCAAGGCTATGCTCAACAACGTAACAGACTTAAAGCTTGATAAGGAACACTTTATGGCAGTAAGCCCCGACGAAGGTGCTATGAACAGAAATATGTACTACACTTCCGTACTCGGTGTTGACCTTGGTATGTTCTACAAGAGAAGAGACTATTCTCAGGTTGTAAACGGCCGTAACCCCATCGTAGCTCACGAATATTTAGGTAACTCAGTAGAGGGCAAGGACGTATTCATCGCTGATGATATTATTTCTTCCGGCGAATCTATGCTTGACATTGCTTACGAACTGAAAAAGCGTAAGGCTAAGAGAATCCTTGCTTATGCTACCTATCCAATCTTCACAAACGGACTTGAAAAGTTCGATATGGCTTACGAACAGGGTATAATCGACTACGTATTCGGTACAAACCTTACCTACAGAACTCCTGAGCTTCTTGCAAGAGACTGGTTCTGTGAGGTTGACGTTTCCAAGTATATCGCATATCTTATTGCGGCACTTAACCACGATATGTCAACAAGCAAGGTTATCGATCCCCATCTCAAGATAAGCCAGCTTTTAGAAAAGCACAAAAACGGTTGATAAAAATCTTACCTCTGAAGTATAGCTTCAGA
This sequence comes from Ruminiclostridium sp., assembly GCA_017465545.1. GTDB lineage: Bacteria > Bacillota > Clostridia > Oscillospirales > Ruminococcaceae > Ruminiclostridium_E. The sequence goes on along the minus strand of JAFTVY010000036.1, from coordinate 23,482 downwards.
GGTAATTTTGAATAAAGGAGTGAAAATATGCCACTCGCAGACAGAATAAGACCAACCACCCTTGACGAGGTGGTGGGACAGCGTCACATACTTGCAAAGGGCAGACCGCTTTATAATATTATAAATAAGGGCAAAATCCCGAATATGATATTTTACGGAAGCTCAGGCGTAGGCAAGACGACGGTTGCCAATATAATAGCAAAGCAGACGAGTATGACGCTTTATAAGCTCAATGGTACTCAGGCTTCGACTGCCGATATAAAGGAGATAGTTTCAAGTCTTGGCACCTTTGCCGCCGCCAACGGAATACTTTTGTTCCTTGACGAGATTCAGTACCTCAACAAAAAGCAACAGCAGACCTTACTTGAATATCTTGAAACGGGCGAAATAACCCTTATTGCTTCAACCACAGAGAATCCGTATTTTTACGTATATAACGCTATTTTATCCCGTTCAACGGTGTTTGAGTTCAAGCCGATAACCGCAGAGGACGTAATTCCTGCTGTAGAAAGAGCCTTCCGCCTGATGGAAGAGGAGCTTAATTGTAGCTTTGAAATAGAAGATGGCGTTGTAGAACATATTGCCTATGGTTGCGGAGGTGACGTCAGAAAGGCTGTAAATACGGTTGAGCTTTGCGCCTTGTCATCTGAAGATAATAAAATTACAATGGATATTGCCAAAGTTCTTACTCAGAAAAGCAATATGAATTATGACCGTGACGGAGATAAGCATTACGATATTCTGTCAGGCCTTCAGAAATCTATCCGTGGCTCGGACGAAAACGCCGCTCTTCACTATATGGCAAGGCTTATCGAGGCGGGAGATCTGGCAAGCCTTTGCAGAAGACTTCTTGTAATTGCCAGCGAAGATATCGGACTTGCTTATCCTATGGCTGTGCCTATCGTAAAGGCTTGCGTTGACAGCGCTTTACAGCTCGGCTTTCCAGAGGCAAGAATCCCTCTTGCTGAAGCAGTTATTCTTCTTGCCACCTCTCCCAAGTCCAACAGCGCTTATATGGCACTTGCGGCGGCTATGGAGGATATAGAAGCGGGCAGGGTAGGAGACATACCAAGACACCTGCAGAATAAGCATTATGACGGCGAGGGTGCGGCTGTCAAAGGGCAGCATTACCTTTATCCCCACGATTTCCCCAATCATTACGTTGAGCAACAATATCTGCCAGATATCTTAAAGGACAGAGTATATTATCAGTTCGGTGATAATAAAATGGAACAGCAGGCAAAGGCTTACCGTGATATGATAAAGGGTAAAAAATAGAATTTATGCCACAGGATTTTTATTTTTCCTGTGGCTCTTTTTTTGCTTTGCTCCAGAATAATTCCTTCAATCCTATGATTATAAGAAAAACTCCGAACAGCTTTTTTAAAATCAACGTGTCAAGATATGCCGATAAAAAGCTCCCGATTACTGCACCTACAAGACCTGCAATGCAGTATTTAAAAACCGTCCTTATGTCAATCAGCTTGTTTTTAAGATGTATGATTACCGAAATAAGGGCAATAGGCAGAAAGAAAAGAACGTTGACACCCTGCGCCACAGCCTGACTTGTATCGGTAAAGGCGGACAGGTATATAAGCAGTATAAAGCCGCCGCCAAGTCCCATTGAGGCGGCTATCCCCGATAATAATCCGATTATGATATTCATAACAGTATCCTTACTCCGCTGATAATGATTATAACGGCAAATATTTTTTTCAGAATATCAGACGATATTTTCCTGAGAGTGAGCGAACCTATAACCGCCCCTATTATTCCATAGGGAATAAACTGTGCCGCAAGCGAAAAATCCAGATTTCCGTTCAGGAAATAGATAATGCTTGTAAAAATGCTCAGAACGAAAATCAGCAGAACGGAAGATGCGTGAGCTTTTTTAGTTTCAAGTCCGCTTTTTTCAAGGCAGGGAACTGCCACCGTACCTCCGCCCGAGCCGAAAAGACCGTTCAGAAATCCACATAGCAGACCGAAAATATACGACGTTTTATTTTTCATATTATCACCCGTTATATTATGTGAATAAAAGCTGTGAAAATACGAAAAGCCTTACTGCTAAAAGCAGTAAGGCTGTGATTTTTATGTACCACCTTGCCGTGGTATGACGATAAAACCCGTACATAAGCACGGTGGGTAAGATCACCCGAATGGTTCACGCTCCCTTCGTCCGCTAAAGGCGGGAGGTCTGCAATCCGCACCCGGAGTAGAAATCCCTATTAATTAAGTGTTGGATCATAACAATCATACTTAAACGCACAAGGCAGTGATTAAACTGATTTATTGAGCATCCTCGCCGAGTATTTCGGAGAATCTTTCGAGGAATGCGGCACCTACACGATCGTATTCTTCATCGTTGTCGATAGTTGCAAGATAGGTTTCGCCATCCTTTTCGGTTTCCTTTAAGATCACGAATTCGTCCTCTTCTACGTCTTCCTTGTCATCCTCGCTGTAGGGGATAAGCGCATAATATCCGCATCCTTCGAACTCAAGACCGTCGATGATTTCAAAGGTGACTGTGTTGCCTTCTTCATCCTCAAGATCAATAAGCTCAGGAGCAAACTCTTCTTCTTCATTTATGTTTTTTTCAAGCTCTGACATAACGTTTTCCTTTCTGTCGCTGAGATTTGTCTCTCTTATGATTATAATTTTACACGAAAATATTCTTCGTGTCAAGTGGAAAATGTTATATTAGCTGAAATTTAGTGAAAAATTCAGCGGTTTTTGGTACTTTTGTGAAAACAAAATGTAACGCTATGCAAAATACACAAAGACAATTTATGCACTTTGTATATTATTTTTCAACTTTTGTGTTGACAATTGGTTATTTATGTGGTATTATTTAATCAAGGAAAACAAAACCCCAGACAGAATAAACAGCTTGGTGCTAACGTCTTAATATAATAAAGTAAGTTTATTCACAATGTACACAAGATGTAAAGGTGTACAAATTCAGTCGAGAAGGAGGCGGGTCCGATGGGTAAGGAACCAGTTACAGAATCACAGTCCATAAGGACTCGTGGCATATAAGACAAGAGGGGTATTGATCCGGATACTCAAACGGTATCTGCGAAAACCTGAAGCTTTAAGATTTACTTAAAACGCTATGAGTCAGACGGACTGATAAAAACCTTAATTGCATTGTAAAGATGCACTCTACCGCTATAAGCGTTTACATAGACCTATAAAGGCAAGGTGATTGATATGATTAGTGTTCTTTCAGTCAAAGGTAGTTTTAAATAGGCAGTTGTAAAATATTAAGGATGTGTTTAAGGTGAGATATTATCAATAAACTGCAGAATAACAAAATATTATTTAGCGGGGTATATACCAATGTACTGATTGATACTAACAGTTCAGCATAGCTGACTAATCAAAATTAAATAATATAAACCTTACGGTATGTCTTGCCGTAAGGTTTTTTGCTTGTTTCGTAAAAAATCGAAAAAAAGTAGTGCAAAATCGCTTGATTTATGTTATACTATAATATGGGTATAAATCGAATTTTATATAAGTGGTGATTAAAATGAATTACAAAATAGATCTCGGCGGCTGGAACGGCATTTTTGCAGTACCTACCGACGTTGTCGATAAATATATGAGAATAGCCAGCGGTGCGTCAATAAAAACCCTTCTGTACCTTTTACGCTACAGCGGAAGCGTTATTGACTCCGCTCAGGTGGCTCAGGCAATTTCTATAAGCGAAGAGGATGTGCGGGACGCATTTATCTTCTGGGAGCAGGTCGGACTTCTTGCCAAGAATGAGGATGTTTATATTCCTTCCTCTCCCGCAGTACCTGTACCTGCCGCTCCTGAAAAAACGTATGAAGCAGAAATAACCGATGAGCAGGCAAGATTTACCGCAGTAAAGACGGCGGCGTTACGCTCACCTCATTTTTCTCCCGTTCAGATTGCTGATACGGTCAAGGGAAATGACGAAATAAACTTTTTATTCAAGACCTGCGAGGGACTTTACGGCAGACCGTTAAAGCATACGGAACAGAATGCACTTGTAACTATAGTAGATGAAATAGGACTTCCTTCAGAGGTTACTCTGATGCTTGTGAGCTATTGCTTCTCTATTGACAGACCTACGCCGGCGTTTATGAAGAATATGGCGGTCGAGTGGATGGAAAACGATATAACCACACTTCTTGCCGCTGAGGAATACATAAACGGACTTCAGGAAAAATTCGGTGCAGAAAGCATCATCAGATCTGTTTTTGGCATAAATAACAGAGCTCTTACTCAGAAGGAAAAGGATTTTGCCGTTCTGTGGGTTAAGGAATGGGGCTTCAATGCGGAAATAATCCGTATGGCTTATGATATAAACGTCAACGCCAAGGGAAAATTCACCTTCCCCTATATAAGCAAAATCCTTGAGACCTGGCATCAGAAGGGACTGCATACCGTGGATGCGATCCGTGCAGATCAGGAAAACAGACAGACAGGTAATAACGTTGTATCCTCCTTTGATACAAAGGAAATTGATAATATCATTCTTGACGATTATATGTAAAGGAGCAGTAATATGAACTATCCCAAGTCGTACGTATCAGAAGCACAGCAGATAATAGACGACAGAAAAAACAAAAACGGCTATATGCTTGATTTACGCTACGAGGAAATAAAATCAAAGCTTCCTCTTGCAAAAAAATACATAGAAGATATGGCAGAAACGATAAACAAGGTAGCACAGCTTATTGTTGCCCGTGACGAAAGAATCAGGGAAAAGATAGCGGTTATCGAAAAGGAAAACCTTGATATACAGAAGGCTCTGGAAGAGGAGCTTATAAAGAACGGTTATCCCGCCGACTATCTCAATCCCATATACACCTGCGAAATATGCTGTGATACGGGCAGAGATGGCAGTAAAAGATGCGAATGCTTCAATAGTGTATTAAAGCAGTTAGCAGGAAAAAAGCTTTCAGAACAGATGCCAGTCGGACTTATGTCCTTTGATACCTTTGATATGAGATATTACAGCGATGTCCCAAGAACTGAGCTCAAGGGCAAATCTGCCAAATTCATAATGCAGCAGAATTTTGATTACTGCAGAAGCTATGCGGAGAATTTTCACCTGCCCTGCGACGGCATATTCATGATGGGCGGAACGGGACTTGGCAAAACTCATCTTTCGCTGTCGATAGCAAGAGAGGTTTCGGATAAGGGATTTTCCGTTGTTTACGGTTCTGTTCCTGACCTTATACGCAAAATAAAGGATGAGAGCTTCGGTCAGAGCGACGAAGAAGGAGAGGTTTTGGAAACCATCAAAGAATGCGACCTTCTTGTACTTGACGACCTCGGAGCGGAGCATGATACCAAGTACAACACCTCCAATCTCTACGAGATTATAAATTCGAGAATAAACAACAGAAGACCGACTATAGTAAGCACCAATTTCTCCATTTCCGAAATAAGAGAGCGCTATAGCGACAGAATAGCATCAAGACTGCTTTCTATGAAGTGTATGGTTTTCAGCGGCGACGATATAAGAATGGCGCTGAAGCAGAATAAGTAATAAGGGTGGATATACGATGAACAAAAGTACAGCGGCATTCAGTATGATTCTTATACTTGGCATTATAGTGAGCTTATTTACTACAGCAGAAAACTTGGGCGATCGCTTTACTGCAATTACAAGCCGGGTATTTGCACAGGATCTGTCACAGGACTATGAACAGCTCAGAAAGAGCGTGGATGCACCTGGACACCTTCCTTTCCTTGCAGAGTTCGGCGAAGAACACGATATAAGAGACTTCAAGGCTGAAATAACAGCTTCTATAGATTCGGGCTTCTACAGCAGAGCACAGAAGCTTTACTTCGACAGCGAGTATAAGGAAATAAGGTATACCATTGATGGCACCATACCCGAAGCGGACTCTCTTCTGTATGACGATTCAAAGGGTATTGAGATAAATGAAAGCACCTTCTTATGCGTATGTGCTGTAGATGGTGATAAGCTCAGCGACATAGTATTCTTTTCCTACGTTATTTTCAAGGATGCAACCGATTATCACTATGCCTACGGTTATAACTCCCTTGATAATGATGAGAAGTATATCTATACGAAAATATACGAGGCGGCAAAGAACTTTACGCCTACCATAAGCTTCGGCTCACAGAATCTCACCAATTCAAAGGTGCAGAAAATTCTGTTCTGCGTAAATTACGATAATCCTCTTATGTTCCAGGTTCCTCTTTTGAGTCTTAACTGCAACGGCTCAAACGATAATATCACGTCTCTCACCTTAGGTTTTGACTTCAAGGAAAGCGACGTAAAGTATTACGAAAAGAAAACGAAGGAAAGGGTAGACCAGATACTGCAGAAGGCAGACGGAAGCTATACTCTTATGGACTATCTCGTGCAGGTACATAACGAGATACTCTATAATTGTAAATATTCCGATACTATGGATAAAACGGGCGACTACGAGGCATTTGGCGTGCTTGTGGATAAAGTGGGCGTTTGTGAATCCTACTCCAGAGCTTTCCAGTATATCTGTCAGAGAATAGGCGTCGAAAACCTTCTTATTATAGGCGAATCGCAGGGTATCGGTCATATGTGGAATATGATAAGCATTGATAACCAGTGGTATCATATGGACCTCACCTGGGATGACGGCACGTTGAAGAGTGAAATTTATTACGATTATTTCAATTTCAACGATGAAATGATGAAAAAGGAAAATGCCCGTTCTGTATATCCTATGATAGACGATACGGATACCTCACGTAAGCTTTATACGGAATTTAATTACTATCCGATTCCCGAAGCCCGTGATGATTATTACGTGTTTGAAAATTACTATTCTCAGGAGTCATATTATTGATGATTATATCCGGAATTCAGGAAAGGCAGAGATTATGAAAAAACTTAATATATATAGAAAAATCGCTGTAATACTCGCTTTTTCTGTTTTTACGTCGGTAATATCAGGATGTGCAGAGGTTAAGGAAGACTTGCCGAAAGCAAGCGACGTATACACTGAACTGAAGTGTGACAGCGAAATATCCTATAACAGTCAGGGTAAATTCACGGTAAATTTCAGCGGTACAGCGGAGCTATCCGATAATATCAATGCGGATGATATAAAGATATGCTACGTAACAGCGGATGCGGATAAGCTTCCGCAGATAGACAGCGAAAAGGGAATTCAGCTCCGTGAGGATGAGTACAGCGTAACCGATATAACTCCCACCGAGGTTTTAAATTCAGGCAACTCTGTATCTGTATCCTTTACGGATAATGACTTTGCAGAAAACAGACCTTGCGGATATATCTTTATTATCGATAAGGACAGCAATAAGGATGATAAACTGCTTTACAGCTATGCACTGGTCAAATATTCCCGTTATTCAATGGTTTCAGATACAGCTCACGTTATAAGAAGCCACGAAAGGATTTCAGTAAAGCTTACCTTGGATAAAACAAGCTTTTCTGATAAAATAACGGAAAAGGACGTAACCCTGTCAGCGGGTTTTTCATCCTGCGACGTTGAAAAGGTGGAACGGACGGGCGAAAACACTCTTACCGTTGATATTCTGTGCAGTTATAATGATAACTCTCAGACAGGTTATATAACCGTAGATAAAAACGTAATAACCGACAGCTCCGAGGACGTAACGGCGGAGATAAGAATAACCTCTCCTCTGGTCATCACGGATATGGACGGCTTTGAGGCAACCTTCAACTATTCCTGCATTCCCGTAAGTCTCAGAGATGCCACCTTTACAGATTCCGTATCCGCCGAGATGTTGTCCTGCGATAACCCTGCAATCACTATCAACAGAGTAAACAGAGTATCGCCTGACGAAGCTCTTGTATACTTAAGCTTTGATTTTGAGTCTGTGGAGGATGCAATTACAGAAATCTCGTCAAGCACCTTTACAATAAATGAAACGGCTCTCAATATAAACGAAAAGCTTGATTTTTCTATAAAACCAAGCAAGCCCGACGTTTACGCACAGATACTTTCAGTAACGGAAAACGGTTCTGACTTCAGGGTTAAAGCGAGATTTTCCGTTATAAACGGAAGCTTCAACGTTGTAAGTAAAACAAGCTTTGTGTTCGGTGGGGATTATTCCAGAGCTGTGGTAGAAACGATCCAGCTTCAGGATGATAACGCCGAGATAGAATTTACCATCCCGAAAACCTCCACCGCTGATACAGCTGAGCTTTACGGTACCGTAGCGCTGAAGGCAAGCTCTCTTTTCAACAGATGGGGAGAAAACGAATCTATCCCCGCATTTCCCTTACGTTACAGCGCAAAGGAAAGAGCTTCGGCACCCGACTCGGACAAGTTCTCCCAGAGCGAAATGGAGCATCTTACCGCACTTATGGCAAAGGCATGGGCGAATGCGTTTTCTGATGATATGTCTAAGCTTTCAAATATAGGAAAAGTAAGCTATCAGGACAAAAAGATGCTTTCTTCCTATCTTGGAATGTTAGACGAGAAAACAATTTATTTTGATAATCTGCATACAAAAATATATAACTGCGTGCATATCAATACCGTAACGGAAAAGAAACATAGCATAACAGATGCTACAAACAAGCTTGACGTATTTTTAAGCGACGTTGATATGCTAAAGGCTGTTATAATGTCAGCACAGCCTCATTTAGACGCTATTATGCGGTACGAATCGGCAGACGTTGAGAATATGACACCCGAAGAGGTTGACAAGCTGTATGATGAATACAAAAGCTCTTTAGCCGCTATCAGAACGCTGTTTGACAGCAAGATAAAGGGAATGTCCTTCGCCGAGCTTATGCTCAGGGTTGCAGACAGTTATATGGCTGAAAATGGTGCGCTTTATAATTACGATTATCTCATGGATTGCACCTTTAACTGGCAGCCTCAGACAATAACGCCTAAAACTGAATTCAGATACTACGTAAATGGAGTGCTTGTAAAGGGTTATCTGTTATCTTTGCTATCCCTTGCCGTAGATTCGGAGCTTACATCGGAAAACGAGCTGTATATCGCCTTTAACAAAAGTGCAGGTGGTATTGCTGAATTTTATGCGGCGAACAAAACAGCAGTAAGCGGGGGAGACAGGGTATTCTGTAACACTCTCGGCAGAAGCTTCAGCCTTGATATATATAGTCAGCACAGCGTGTTGGACGGCGTTACGTCGGCACAGATAACACAGCTTGTAAATATGCTTCCCGAGGGCGTTACTCTCAAGGAGGAGCTTTCATCCGTCGGCTTTGACGTATCAGGCGTAAGATATCTTATATGTGCAGGTGTTGATGCCGGTAGTTCTCATTCTTCTTCCTCGAAGAACGACGGGGAGGGTGCAAAGAAGCTTTATACCCACACGTCAAGAGCTATGGTATACGATCTGACTGCTTCGGCTCTGATTGAGGATTTCGTATATGAAAGCTACAGCACGGTTCTTCTGTCAAAAGCAGGTGAACTGCCACAGGTTTCTATGCTTGCTCTTAAAAACACCGAGCTTTACTCATTACGCTGAAAATAGTAAACAAAAACCCGTGAAGGATACCTTCACGGGTTTTAAGTCTTTGTAATCAGAAATTATTCAGCAATTTCTTCTGCTACGTCAGCGATTACTTCTGCAACAGCGTCCTTTGCGTCTTCAACAGCTTCTTCAGCTTCGTCGATGATTTCGTCTTCTTCGTCAAAGAATGCGTCGAAATCTTCGTCGCTGTCCATGATTTCATCGAACTTTTCGTATTCGAGCTGTTCCTTTTCTGTCTTCTTCTTTAAATAAATGCCGATAGCTGCAATTGCACCAACAACTGCGAGAATGCCAATGGCGAATCCTGTAAATGCCTTCATATTTTTACCTCTTTCTTTGGTTTTGCACCAATAAACTTTTCTTAATTATACACCAGATTGAAATAAATTTCAAGTGTAATTTATAAATATTGACATTTTAGACAAAACATTTATAGATTTTCTGTTACATTCATCAAAACGGCAAGGGCGGCTATGGGTGCAGTCTCACATCTTAAGATTCTTTCTCCGAGATATGCGGAGATAAATCCCTTTGAAACCGCAAAATCTACCTCTTCCTTTTCAAATCCGCCTTCGCTACCAATGAAAATTGCAATCTTCTTTTTTGAAAGGTCGATGTTCTTTATTTTTTCGCCGCCGCATTCGTAAAATATCAATGCTGTGGTATCATCCTCTATACTGTTTACTGCAGATTTGAAGTCGGTAAAGGGCATAACCTCAGGGATTATTCCTCTGCCGCATTGCTTGGATGCCTCATAGCATATGCGCTGTAGCCTTTGTACCTTCTTTTCTGCGCTTTTGCTGTCAGGCTTTGATACGCATCGTTTTGAATTAAAAGGAACGATTCTTGTGGCGCCAAGCTCGGTAGCCTTCTGAACGATGAAATCAAGCTTGTCGTTTTTTGGCACAGCCTGATACAGCGTTATTTCCACGTCAGGCTCGGCACTGTTTTTACGGCTTTCCATTACCCTGAACTCTACGAAGCTTTTATCTCCCGATTCAAGCTCGCACAGATAATCTGTGCTGTTCTTGTCGCAGATGATAGCCTTGTCGCCCTTTTTCATACGTAAAACCGAGGTGATATGCTTTGCATCCTCACCGTCTATAAGTATAGTATCGCTGTCTGCGTCTATATTATCCGAAAAAAATCTCGGATAACGCCAGCGTTCAAGTTCTTCTGACATATAATTCCTTTCTAAGCGTCCGGAGCATTGTCAAAAAGCCGTCTTATAAGCTCCTTTATTTTGCTGTTTTCAGGCTTTTCGAGTTGTGGATCGCTTTTCAGTATCTTTTCCGCCGCCGCTTCCGTTATTTTGAGAATATCGAAATCGGCATATAAATCCGCAATGCGTAAAGGCGGAAGTCCGTGCTGACGACTGCCGAAGAAGTCTCCGGGACCTCTTAATTTGAGATCCTCGTTGGCTATTTCAAAGCCGTCCGAGGTTCTGACCATCGTATCCATACGTTGCTTTGTATATTTGTTACAGTTGTCGCTGATAAGCACACAATGTGCCTGCTCCTTGCCTCTGCCGACACGACCTCTTAACTGATGAAGCTGGGACAGACCAAACTGTTCAGCATTCTCTATAAGCATAACCACCGCATTGGGTACGTCTACGCCTACCTCAATAACCGTAGTGGATACAAGCACCTTTATTTCATTCGCCTTGAATGCCTGCATTACCTTATCCTTTTCAGCCTGCTTCATTTTACCGTGCAGCAGTCCTATAGGTATATCTTTAAGGCAGGTTTCAGAAAGACCTTCTATATACTTTACAGCACTTGCTTTTTCGGACATACCTTCCTCTATAAGAGGGCATACGATATACGCCTGAAAGCCGTTCTGTACGTATTTCAGAATAAATTTATACAGCCTTTCGTGATAGCTTGTGTTTACAGCATAAGTCTTTACGGGGAGTCTGCCCTTAGGCATTTCATCAAGAATTGAAATATCCAGATCTCCGTAGATTATCATTCCCAGTGTGCGGGGGATAGGAGTAGCAGACATAATGAGAGTATGGGGGTTACGTCCCTTGCCGGTGAGTGCGGCTCTCTGCTCAACTCCGAAACGGTGTTGCTCGTCGGCTATCACAAGACCGAGATTTGAAAATTCCGTGTTCTTCTGGATAAGCGTCTGGGTGCCTACTACCACGTCTGCGGTACCGTCTGCAATTAGTGAGCGTATCTTCTTTTTCTCCGCCGCTGTTGAAGAGCCTGTTAGAAGCTGAACGCATATCCCAAGAGGGGAGAGAAAGCCTGATAAGGTATCGTAATGCTGTTTTGCAAGGATTTCCGTTGGTGCCATCAGAGTAGACTGGAATCCGTTTACTGCCGCAAAATAGCAAGCGGCGGCGGCAACGGCAGTCTTACCTGAGCCTACGTCACCCTGAAGAAGTCTGTTCATAGGGACGCTTCTCTGCATATCCAGTACACAGTCCTCTATTGCTCTTTTCTGAGCGTTTGTAGGTGTGAAGGGCAGAGAGCTGTAATAGAGCTCAAGGCTTTTATTCTGCATTGTAGAGCCCGTAAGCTTCTGCTTCCTGTTCCTCATTGATTTGAGACCTGCCTGAAGTGTAAAAAGCTCTTCAAAGGTAAGTCTGTGCTTTGCAAGATTATATTCCGCCATGGTTTTAGGAAAATGGATCATCCTGAGAGCGTCACCGTAGCATATAAGACCGTATTCTTTAAGGAATCCGCCATGAAAGCAATCCTCATAATCAAAGGCAGAAAGTGCGTTTTTTACGCAGGTGGATATGATATTATGGGATAAACCTTCTGTAAGTCGGTATCGGGGGAGTAGCTTTACGGGTTCGTCTGCGTCAATAAAAATAGGCGAGTTCATTTCCTTACGAAGAAAATCTCCCGCCGCCTTTCCGTAAAAGCAGTATTCCTTATCAAGCATCAGTCTTTTAAAAGAATATTCGCTGTTGAAAAAGGTGATAAGCATATCACCGCTTCCGTCAGAAACGATACACTTGAATATATCAACTCTTCCTCCTCTGTAGGGAGCGAGCTTCTTAGTGACTGTTGCTCTTATGACACAGCTTTCTTCGGATAAGACTTTGCTTATCGGGACTACGTCGTTGAAATCAATATAGCCTCTCGGATAATGCATAACTAAATCCATTGCCGTGTTTATACCAAGCTTTTGTAAAAGTTTAGCCCTTTTTTCACCGACTCCCTTGACAAAGCATACAGGGAAGTCGGCAGGGTTGTTGTTATTGTTCATATTTATTCTACTGAAATGATATAGTAGTAAACAGGCTGACCGCCGTTTACAAGTACGATTTCGATGTCATCGCTTATCTTGGATCTTAAAGTCTCATAAGCACTCTGTGCAGTCTCGTCTGCAACGTCATTACCATAGATAAGAGTAATATAGGAGGAGTCGGACTTTATGAGCTTCTTTGTGAGCTTTACAAGAGCCTTGTTGATGTCATGCTCTACGATAGCGAGCTTGCCGTTTTCCATAGCAAGGATTTCGCCCTTCTTTATCTGTCTGCCTTCAAAGTCGCTGTCTCTTACCGCATAGGTGATAGAGCCTGAACCTACTCTGTCAAGAGCCTTGGTCATTTCTACGCTGTTTGCCTTGAAATCAGCAGATTCATCAAAGGCGAGCATTGCTGTGATACCCTGGGGAATGGTTCTTGACTGAAGAACGCATACCTTTCTGTCATTAGTAAGATTTACTGCCTGTTCAGCCGCCATAATTATATTCTTGTTGTTCGGAAGAACGAATACGTTGTGAGCGGGTGTTGCGTTGATAGCTTCGAGAATGTCCTCTGTTGAAGGATTCATAGTCTGTCCGCCTCTTACAATCGTATCAGCGCCAAGATCCTTGAATAATTCTTCAAGACCTGCACCTGAAGTAACTGCAACAAAGCCGAATTCCTTTTCAGGCTTTACGGGAGCGAGCTTCTTCTTGCTCTGCATTTCCTTCTTTGCGGTAACGCCCTTGTTCTGTTCCTTCATATTCTCAATCTTCATATTTGTGAGAGGACCGAAGGTGATACCCTTTTCGATAGCCTTACCGGGATGCTCTGTGTGAACGTGAACCTTTATAATACCTTCATCGTCAACGACTACAACGCTGTCACCGATAGATTCAAGATATGCACGAAGCTTTGTAGAATCGGATTCCGTATCGCTCTTCATAACGATAAACTCTGTGCAGTAGGTAAATTCTATATCAGCCTCATAGGAGTCAGCACCTGTTGTCTTTACAGTGTTTTCCTTTGACTGAGCGCCTTCAAGCTCAATCATCTTTCCATCCTGAATTACTGATGCCATACCCTGAAGAATTACAAGGTAGCCCATACCGCCTGCGTCTACAACGCCTGCCTTTTTAAGCACGGGTAATAATTCGGGTGTGCGGTCAAGAGACGCCTTTGCTTCTGTCAGAAGAACTGTAAACAGCTCGCTGAAAGTACCGCTGTTTGCTTCCTTTACCTTTTCCGTTGCCTCTCTTGCTACTGTGAGGATAGTACCCTCTGTGGGCTTCATAACTGACTTGTAAGCTGCGTCAACACCCTTCTGGAGTGCCTCACAGTATTCCTCTGTGGTAGCCTCCGTCTTGCCCTTGAGTCCCTTTGAAAGTCCTCTGAATAAGAGTGACAGAATAACGCCTGAGTTACCTCTTGCACCTCTTAACATAGCTCCTGCGGCTGCCTTTGCAACCTCTTCTGCAGAAACGCTGTCATTCATCATAGAAAGCTCTGCAACAGCATTCTTGATTGTCATTGACATATTTGTACCCGTATCACCGTCGGGTACGGGGAATACGTTGAGCTCATCGACAGCCTCTTTGTTGTTGCAGATATTATTTGCACCTGAAATAATTGCGTCTCTGAGAATTTTACCGCTGATCTTCAAAATAACTTACTCTCCTTGTTTTTATTCTTCTTATATCTTTACTGAATCCACAAATACGTTTACCTTTTCAACGGAAAACTCGGTTTCCTCTTCTACGGCATATCTTACCTTGTGGATAATGCTCTTTACGATTGTGGCAACGTTGACGCCGTACATAACCGTTATATGCAGGTCAATATAAAGCTTGCCGTTCTTGAATCTTACAGTAACACCCTTTTCAGCAAGGATGGTCTTTTCTGCAAATTTCTTGATGAAGGGAACGGGAACCTTTTCGATAAAGCTCTGTTTTACGTCGCCTGCGTTCATATCAACAACGCCGAAGCAATTTGAAACAGTTCCGCCTATAAGACTGTAGAAGAACTGCTTTGTGTAATTAATTGTGCCTAAGTGATTGTTTATACTTACCATATGCGTTTCCTCCAGAAAACATATTATTTATAATTATACATTATTTTCATCGCTTTTTCAAGACTTTTACAATATTATTTGCAGAAAAAAGAGCTTTAAAGAATAATTATTCCCTTGTCAATCGGCTTGCAGGTGAATATATTGCTGTATTTACGACTGATTTCAGCCTTTGCCGCTTCCGCTTTTTCAAAAGTTTCAAAAATCCCGAATACCACACTACCGCTTCCGGTCATTTCAGAAGCCACGGCACCTGCCCGTATAAGCTCAGCTTTGATTTCCTCAATACGGTTGTCATTATACAGCAGAGTGAAGATGTTGTACTGATCCTGACAGGCAGAAATTACACCGCCGTTTTTCAGCTTATCAAGGTATTGCGCAGTTTTGCCATAAGGGGGTATCGGCGCCTTGTCATACAGCTTATAAGCGGCACCGGTATTACAGCTGAAATCAGGCTGTATACAGAGAAAAACAGCGTTTGTATCCGTGTTTATAGCTTCTGTACCCACAGACTCCGGACTGCTGTAGGAATAGAGCGTACCTCCGACGTAGCACAGCGGAACGTCAGCGCCTATCTCTTCTCCAAGGCGTAACAGCTCTTCTTCGCTGAGAGGGTTATCGAATATTCTGTTAAGAGCAAACAGCGTACCTGCTCCGTCGACAGACGAGCCGCCCATGCCACCCATAAGGGGTACGTGCTTTTCTATATCCGTATCACAGCTTATATTGAAGCCTGCCTTATCGCAGAACTTCTTTGCCGCTTTATATACGATATTACGCTCATCCGTGGGAATATCACTTCTGTCGCAGGTGATATGACAACTGAACTGCCCGCTTTTTTCAGCAGTGACGGTAAGAACGTCACCGATATCAACGCTCTGGGTTACGTTATCGAGATAGTGGTAGCCGTTTGGCATAATACCTGTTATATCCAGCAGAAGATTCAGCTTTGCGTACGCTTTAAGCTTTATTTTCATTACGGAGCTCCTTCAGAAATTCTCCTATTCTTTCAAGGGCTGTGTTTATATGGTTCAGCGAATATGCGTAGGAGACTCTTATAAAGCCTTCTCCACACTTACCGAAGGCGTCACCGGGTACTACCGCTACTCTGTGGGATTCAATAAGTCTTTCGCAGAATTCCTGGGAGGTAAGCCCCGTGCTTTTTATGGAAGGGAAGATATAGAATGCGCCTTCAGGCTCAAAGCATTCAAGTCCCAGATCGTTAAAGCCCTTTACAATAAGCCTTCTGCGAAGGTCGTATTCGTCTCTCATGCTTGCAACGTCCTCAGCACACTGGGTAAGGGCGGTTATAGCCGCATACTGGCTGATTGAGGGAGAACTCATAATGCCGTACTGATGGATTTTCAGCATCTGTCTTGTGATCTCTTCAGGAGCGGCAGAATATCCGAGTCGCCATCCCGTCATTGAAAACGCCTTTGAAAAACCGTTTATCAGGATGGTTCTTTCTCTCATGCCCTCTATCTGAACTATAGAAATATGCTTTTCGTCACCGTAGGTCAGCTCGCTGTATATTTCGTCGGACAGTATCATTATATCCGTGCCTCTTAAAACCTCGGCGATAGCCTCAAGATCCTCTCTTCTCATAACTGCACCCGTGGGGTTGTTGGGGTAGGGAAGTATAAGAAGCTTGGTTTTAGGAGTGATATGCGCCTTTAACTGCTCAGGCGTAAGTCTGAAATTATTTTCTACCTTGGTTTCTATAGAAACGGGTACGCCGTTTGCCAGTGAAACTATCGGAGAATAGCAGACGAAGCTCGGCTCAGGTATAAGCACCTCGTCACCGATATCGACAATAGCTCTTACCGCAAGGTCGATAGCCTCAGAACCACCAACGGTAACTATAAGCTCCTTTTTCGCATCGTATCTTGTTTCAATTCTGTCAAAAAGATAATCGGATATAGCTGCTCTCAGCTGTTCAAGACCAGCGTTTGCCGTATAGGTAGTCTTACCCTTTTCAAGGGTTTTTATAGCTTCCTTTCTTATTGCCCAGGGAGTCTTGAAGTCAGGCTCGCCTACGGACAGGGATATAACGTCCTTATAGGAAGCGGCAATGTCAAAAAACTTTCTGATACCCGAAAAAGGTATGTCTGTAACTTTTTTTGACAGTATTTTATTATAATCCATCACGGAGATACTAAGCTCCTTTCATCTGTTTCGGAAACGAACAGCTTGTCCTTTTCCTTATATCTGTGTAAAATAAAGTGTGTTGTAGCACTGAGTACGCCGTCAAGGGGCGCAAGTCTGTCGGAAACAAAGGTTGCAACCTCTCTTAAATTAGAACCCTTCACCGTAACGGCAAGATCGTAGCCACCGCTCATAAGATAAACGGAGGAAACCTCCTTGTACTGAGCAATTTCGGCTGCAATATCGTCGTATCCGCAGTTTACCGCAGGAGAAACACGTACCTCTATAAAGGCACTTACAGCGTTCTTGTCAAATTCTTCTTCGTTGATAATGGCGGCGTAACCGATGATGATACCGCTTTCTTCAAGCTCCTTCATCATATTGTCCACTTCCGCTTCAGTAACGCCAAGCATTGCCGCTATCTGGTTTACGGGCATACGGGCGTCCTGTCTTAAAATGTTGACGAGTTTTTCTTTCATTGTCATAGCTTTTTCTCCTTATAAATTATATTTTGATAAAAATAGGATTTCTTTTATTAAAGAAGGTAAGCTCGCTAAAGCCTATATCCTTTGCCATTTTCACACATTCGGCTACGCCTTTACCTAAATCCTCCGTACAATGAGCGTCAGAGCCTATTGTAAGTATTCTGCCACCAAGCTCCTTATAGAGATTTACGTAGTATGCATCAGGCATCGGAACGCCGAGCTTCTGTCTTAAACCGCTGGTGTTTATCTCAATACCCATATCGTTCTTTATAAGGGTAGAGAATATTTCCTTTATTACCGGCAGGTATTTATCAAGGTTTACGTCAATACCCGATTCGCCTTTTATATAGCGAAGAGGATAAGTAAGATGTCCGAGTACGTCAAATTTACCCCATTTTGCCATTTCCAGCACTTCGTCAAAATAAAGTCCCAGCAGATAATCTGCACTTACCTTGCTGTAATCCAGCTCGTAGAAGTCCTCCCAGCCATCGCACATATGAAGGGAGCCGATTATAAAATCGTAATTATAGCTGTCAAGCATTCTGTTTGTAAGAGGCATATCCTGAAGCGGCTGACCAAGCTCCACGCCATAGCTCATCGTGAGCTTGTCGGAATACTTTTCGCAGAGAGCGGGACATATTTCGCTGGCTTTTCTCACAGGCTCTTCGTACAGATATTCTTCGTCAAAGAACTTGTTTATTTCAAGATGGTCCGTGAGAGCGTAATATTTAATGCCAAGCCCGCAGGCTCGCTTTACCATTTCTTCGGGACTGTTGCTTCCGTCGGGGGATAGATTGGAATGATTGTGGCAGTCCATTATTATATTATTATCTGTCATTTCTGTCTTTCCTTACTTTGTTCTTTATTAATTTGCTGAAAATTTGTGGTTATCAGCAAAATTTACACTATTCATCTTTATATTTTATCACAAAATCGAAAATTTGTCTATCACTTCTTTACATTTTATAAAAAATTGTGTATAATAGGAGCATAGCAAAAAATTGTGAATTTTTAAACAAAGAAAGGAAAAGTAAAAATGAGAGCAGTAGTAGCAGTTATCGGTAAGGATACGGTAGGTATTTTAGCAAAGGTCAGCACAATATGTGCAGAGTGCAATGCAAACGTTATGGACGTTACCCAGACTATCATGCAGGACCTTTTTGCGATGACCATGCTTATCGATATTACAAAGTGCAAGGATGAGTATAACGTACTTGCTGACAGACTCAAGGAGTGCGGTGAGCAGATGGGACTCCAGATCCACGTTATGCACGAGGATATTTTCAATTCAATGCACACCATATAAGTAAAGATACGGGAGACAGATAAAATGTTCAATTCAAAAGATATTCTTGAAACCATCAAGATGATACAGGAAGAAAATCTTGATATTCGTACCATTACAATGGGTATCTCACTTCTTGACTGTATCGACAGCGATATAGACCGCTCCTGCGAAAAGATCTATGAAAAGATGATGAGAGTCGCAGAGCATCACGTTGAAACGGGTGAAATCATCGAAAAGCGTTACGGTATTCCGATAATCAATAAGAGATTATCCGTAACTCCTATAGCAATGCTTGCGGCAGCGGCAAAGGGCGATCCCGTGAAGTTTGCAAAGACTCTGCAGAGAGTAGCGGATGGCACAGGCGTAAACTACATAGGCGGTTATTCCGCACTTGTACAGAAGGGCTTTGCGGCAGGTGACAGAGAGCTTATCGAATCCATACCCAGAGCGCTTGCAGAAACCTCCAACGTCTGCTCATCCGTTAATATCGGTTCTACAAGAGCAGGTATAAATATGGACGCCGTTGCTCTTATGGGCAGAATAATCAAGGAAGCGGCAGAAGCCACAAAGGATAATTTCTGCTTCGGTGCGGCAAAGATAGTAGTATTCTGCAATGCCGTTGAGGATAATCCCTTTATGGCAGGTGCATTCCACGGCGTAGGCGAAGCGGACTGCGTTCTCAACGTCGGCGTAAGCGGACCTGGTGTAGTACGTTCAACTCTTGCAAAGATGCCTGACGCCAATATAAGTGAAGTAGCAGAAGCAATCAAGAAGACAGCCTTCAAGATTACAAGAATGGGACAGCTTGTAGGTACAGAGGCAAGCAAGATGCTTGGTATTCCCTTCGGAATCGTTGACCTGTCCTTAGCTCCCACACCTGCAGTAGGCGATAGCGTTGCACACATCCTTGAAGAAATCGGTCTTGAAAGCTGTGGCGCACACGGTACAACGGCGGCACTTGCGATGCTCAATGACGCAGTCAAGAAGGGTGGCGTAATGGCGTCATCCCACGTAGGCGGACTTTCAGGCGCATTCATTCCCGTATCAGAGGATGCAGGTATGATAGATGCAGTAAACTGCGGCGCACTTTCTATAGAAAAGCTCGAAGCCATGACAGCGGTATGCTCCGTAGGTCTTGATATGATAGCTATTCCCGGTGATACTCCTGCAGATACCATTTCCGCTATCATCGCAGACGAAGCGGCAATCGGTATGGTAAACTCCAAGACAACTGCCGTAAGAGTAGTTCCTGCAATCGGTATGAAGGAAGGCGACACCATTGAATTCGGCGGTCTGTTCGGTACAGGCCCCGTAATGAAGCTCAGCAGCTTCTCTTCATCCAAGTTCATCTCAAGAGGCGGCAGAATTCCCGCACCTCTCCAGAGCCTGAAAAACTAAAAAACGATCCCCTTAAAATTCCTGACCCGGATTTTAAGGGGATTTTTGTTTTGTGTGTTATTATTTTTCTATTCTGTCAAGAATATCTCTTATGAAATCTTCTCCTTTTCCGTAATACTCCTGATGGGCGCTTTTTACAATGTCGGAAGTGTATTCGATAATCTCCACGTCCTTGTAATTCTTTTCATTACAAAGATGATACTTCATCGACGTTGCGTTTTTTCTTGTTTTGTACTTTGTTGCAAGCTCGGGACAGTAAATACAGCATCCTGATGAATGAAAGTAAACCGTTTCTCCGGCTTCGTTGGTGGTTCTGATCACGTATGACATAGCCTACTCCTTTTTCTTTCCGTTTTTTTCTTATGGAATTATACGCCACAAACCGACAGATTTCAAGGATTTTATGCATTTTCATACTAAGTTTCAAGAGAACGCTTGTCGTAATATTGACTGTAAATTCTGTGACGGGCTTTTTACATCATTCTTATGCTGTTTTTTCTGCTGTGTAAATAAAGCTACGAGTAGTTTCATAAAAATAAATTTGCCAAAATGCTGATTTCACTTGACATAAACCGACTTTTATATTAAACTAAAACTATAATATTTCTGAAAGGAATTTAAAAACCATGGAATTTTATGCAACGTTCTGGGCGCTTGTCCCACCACTCATTGCAATAGCACTGGCACTTATAACAAAAGAGGTTTACAGCTCGCTTTTCGTAGGTGTATTATTCGGAGCATTGCTCTTTGCAGGCTTCCAGCCTGAAGCAACTATGAATCAGCTTATTGACGGCGGATTTGTAAAGGTTCTTTCCGATTCGGGCAACGTAGGGATACTTATATTCCTCGTAATTTTAGGCACTATAGTCTGTCTTATGAACAAGGCGGGTGGCTCTGCGGCTTTCGGTGAATGGGCAAAGACTCATATCAAAAGCAGGGTAGGAGCACAGATCGCTACCGTTATTCTTGGTATGCTCATCTTTATAGACGACTATTTCAACTGCCTTACAGTAGGTAGCGTTATGAAGCCTGTAGCTGTAAAGCACAAGATATCATCCTCAAAGCTCTCCTATCTTATCGATTCTACAGCCGCACCTGTCTGCATTATCGCTCCTGTTTCTTCCTGGGCGGCGGCGGTTGCAGGCTTTGTACAGAGCGATGAAAAGGGCTTATCTGTATTTTTAAGCGCTATTCCTTATAACTATTATGCACTTCTTACACTTGTCTTTGTATTCGGTATAATCCTTATGAAGAAGGATTTCGGTCCTATGGCAAAGGCAGAAAGCCTCGCAATGAAGGGCGAAGATCCCGGAGATAACGAAGAGGAAATCACAACTGTTCAGAATGAACGTGGCAGAGGAAAAATGTTCGATCTCGTTTTCCCCATAATCGTTCTTATCGCAAGCTGTGTGTTCGGTATGCTTTATACGGGCGGAATCTTCCAGGGCGTAAATATCATTGATGCCTTTGCAAACTGCTCCGCTTCAACAGGCCTTGCAATAGGCTCGTTTATAGCACTTATAGTTATAATCGCCACGTACCTTATCAGAAGGGTAATTTCCTTCAGATCCTGTATGGAATGTCTGCCCGAAGGCTTCAAGTCAATGGTACCCGCAATACTTATCCTTACCTTTGCATGGACCTTAAAGGCTATGACAGACAGCCTCGGTGCTGGTGTATTCGTTGATAACTTCGTACAGCAGTATGCGGAATCCTTCAGCTTCCTGCTTCCTGCTATCATCTTCCTTATTGCAATCGGTATCTCCTTTGCAACGGGTACGTCCTGGGGTACATTTGGTATTCTTATCCCTATAGTTGTAAGCATTTTTGAAAATACCGACCCTCAGATGATGGTAATAGCAATCTCCGCTTGTATGGCAGGTTCTGTTTGCGGCGATCATTGCTCGCCGATTTCCGATACGACTATTATGGCGTCTGCAGGAGCAAGATGTAAGCACGTAAGACACGTTTCTACACAGCTTCCTTATGCGCTGCTTGTTGCAGGAATATCCTTCGTGATGTACGTTCTTGTAGCGTTTATAAGAAATCCGATTATCAGCCTTGCTATCGGTATTGCACTCACTATCGGCGCACTTTTCCTTGTCAGATTCCTGCTGGAGAAAAAGACAGCTTCGGCACAGACGAAGAAATAAAAACGTAACAGATTATAAGCACTAATAAAAGCGTAGCAATTTTTGGTTGCTACGCTTTTTTATTATCCGTTTTCTTTTATGTAGTTACAGATTGTATCCATCATCTGTTCGCTATATTCACCTGTAAACCAGTGCTGTTGTCCGGGGAATACGGTGAGTGTGGCGTTTTTATAGCTTTTTACCAGCTTTTCGGAGTAGGAGACCTTTACAACAGGATCGCTGTCGCCGTGGAAGATAAACACCTTTTTATCAAATTCTGCGGCTTTTTCAAATACGTCGTATTCAGGCAATTCGTCCACAAAGCGTCTGCTTATACACATACCGTTAAATTCAATGAGTTCACTTTTATTGTTCCTGCTTCTTTCCGCCCAGTCATCAGGAATGCAGAAGGCTGGGAACACAAGAAACAACGCCTTTATCATTTCCTTATGATCGGGTGCGGTCAGAGCCGAAACAAAACCGCCCTGACTCATACCAAAGAGACAGATATTTTCTTTATCTACAAAGGGCAGAGCGGAAATTTCCTTTATCACCTCTTCAAGGTCATTTTGCTCTGTACGGATAGTCATTTCTACGGGCGTTCCTGAGCTTTTTGTTTTCAGACCGCCACCACAGAAGTCAAAGCAGTAGCTGGCAATCCCTCTTTTTGCAAGAAGCTCCGCTTCGTATCTCACACCCTCGCAACAGCTGTTGTATCCGTGACAGATAATTATAATGGGTAGCTTTTCTTTATCCGTCAGCGGTCTGTAAAGCTCTCCATATATTGTCTTGTTACTTCTTTCTATACTATATTCGCTTGTGTCAAAAGTGTATTCCTTTATCATAAAACCGTCTTTATCCTTCCTCTTTTTTTAAAAGTATATCACAGTTTTTATTTCATATCAATAAGAATCTTAATAAAATCTTAAAGTTTTCTGTATTGATATTTAATAACCGATGCTATATAATTAAATCAGTAAACGTAATGGGGGAACAAGAATGTACAACATACTGATATGTGACGATGATAAAGACATAGTGAATGCGCTTAAAATATACCTTTCCGAACCTTCGTATACTCTTTTTGAAGCCTATACCGGAGAACAGGCGCTGGAGCTTATTAAGAGCAATGATATACATCTGGCACTTATGGATATAATGATGCCCGTGATGGATGGAATATCTGCAATGGTTAAAATAAGAGAATTCACAAACCTTCCCGTGATATTGCTTACCGCAAAGAGTGAGGACAGCGACAAGATA
>JAFTVY010000035.1 GCA_017465545.1 Ruminiclostridium sp. | reverse complement strand
TCTACATAGCAAGTGCTATATTGTGTTTTATCCTGTCAACTATTCATACTGCGTTACAATTCTTCAAATCGATACGAAAAATTGTTGTCAATTTGTTGTCAACTCGGATTTGAGATGCCGAAAACCCTTGATTTTACTGGGCTTTTTAGTCCAGAGGCTTCATTGTGGGGAATAATAATACGTCACGGATAGAAGCGCTGTCTGTAAGGAGCATTACGAATCTGTCAAGTCCCATACCAAGACCGCCCGTAGGAGGCAGACCATATTCAAGGGCGGTGATGAAGTCTTCATCGATTTCAGCGTTTGCGCCCTGCTTTCTCTTTTCTTCAACCTGCTTTGTGAAACGTTCTCTCTGATCGATAGGATCGTTCAGCTCGGAGAAGGCGTTACCGAATTCACAGCAGTTGATGAAGTATTCAAATCTTTCTGTAAATGCGGGATCTGTGGGCTTTCTCTTTGCAAGAGGAGAATTTTCAACGGGGTAATCGTAAATGATTGTAGGCTGAACCAGCTTATCCTCTACGAATTCCTCGAATAATGCGATAAGAACGTCACCCTTTGTAGCATTTTCGCTTACTTCAACGTGCTTTTCCTTTGCTACTGCACGAGCGGCTTCGTCATCAGCCCAGGTGTTGTAGTCAGCGTCAGCGTACTTCTTTACGGAATCGATCATTGTAAGACGTTCCCATGGCTTGCCGATTGCGATTTCCTTACCCTGATACATAACCGTATCAGTACCGCATACCTTTATTGCTACTGTGCGGTAAAGCTCTTCGATAAGATCCATCATTCCGTAATAGTCTGTGTATGCCTGATACATTTCGATGGAGGTAAATTCGGGGTTATGAGTAGCGTCCATACCTTCGTTTCTGAAGATTCTGCCTACCTCGTATACTCTGTCAAAGCCGCCTACGATAAGACGCTTTAAGTAAAGCTCTGTTTCGATACGCAGGTACATATCGATGTCAAGAGCATTGTGGTGTGTAACGAAGGGACGAGCCGCCGCACCGATTTCAAGTGTGTGCAGAACGGGTGTATCTACTTCGATATAGCCCTTACTGTCAAGGAAGCTTCTGATTTCTCTGATGATCATTGAACGCTTTACGAAGGTATCCTTTACTTCGGGGTTTGCGATAAGGTCAAGATAACGCTTTCTGTAACGCTCTTCCTTATCTCTCAGTCCGTGCCACTTTTCAGGCAGGGGGAGAAGGGACTTTGCAAGGAGCTTGATGCTCTTTGCGTGTACTGAGATCTCTCCTCTTCTTGTCTTGAATACAAGACCTGTAAGACCTACGATGTCGCCTAAATCCCACTTCTTGAATTCCTTGAAGTTGTCCTCACCGATATCGTCAATCTTTACGTAAACCTGCATTCTGCCACTATCATCACGGATATCGATAAAGTTTGCCTTACCCATATCTCTCCAGCTTGTGATTCTGCCGGCGATGGTTACGTCGGTATTTTCAAGAGCCTCGAAATTCTCTCTTATCTGCTCTGCCTTGTGGGTTACGTCAAACTTTGTTGTTTCGTAAGGATTCTTGCCGCTGAGCTTTAATTCGTTCAGCTTTTCTATTCTTATTCTGTGCTGTTCGTCAAGCTGTGCTAAAGCTTCTTCCTCAGTCAGCAGAATCTCTTCTGTCTGGTTGTTTGCCATTGTTGTCTTTCCTTTCCCTTTTAAATAATTACTTGTCGATTTCCTTTATAATATATCTCTTTACGCCGCTGGGAGCTTCTACTGTGATTTCCTCACCGAGCTTCTTGCCGATACATGCCTTACCTATGGGAGATTCGTCAGAAAGCTTCATCTCTCTTACGTCAACCTCCTTGGAGCCTACCAGGGAAATCTTGAGCACCTTGCCGTCGTCAACGGATTCTAAAATAACCTTGTTACCGATGCTTACGTGTTCTGTTGTAAGCTCATCCTCGTCAAGGACTCTTACGTTCATGAGAGTAGCTTCGATTTCTGCAATTCTTGCTTCTACGATACCCTGCTCATTCTTTGCTTCGTCATATTCAGAGTTTTCAGAAAGGTCGCCGAAGCCACGTGCTGTCTTGATTTTTTCAGCAATTTCCTTTCTTGTAACGGACTTTAAGTGTTCAAGCTCGTTTTCTAAGTTTTTAAGACCTTCTTTTGTTAATACTGTCTGCTTTGTTGCCATTGGTTTGTTACCTCCGTGTGAATTGTATTATGCCCTTCGGGGCTTGTTGTCATATTGATGCGATTGCCTCAAGTGCCTTCTGCAGCTGAGGATCCGTAGTAGGATCGGCAAACTTTATTACCGCTTCCTGCTGCTGTGTGATGTCGATTATATATCCGGGCTTCAGTCCCACGTTTCTGAAGCTTTCGGAATTCATAGGATGTACCGTTGCCGTGGATATTGACACCGCACTGCCATCCTTGAAGCTTCTGGTCGTCTGAAGCTCTGCCTTGCCAGCTGTAACCGAGCCTACCACCGCCGCACCGGAAAAATCTCTCACCGCTACAGCGAAAAGCTCTGCCGCACAGGCTGTGGTACTGTTTACGATAACCGTCATAGGCTTCTTTATCTCACGGGTTCCGTCGGTCAGCAGAAGCTCCTCTTCCGTTCCGTCCGCAAGAACCTTTTTAGCGACAGTCGCCTTCGGCATGATTCTGTTCAGCATATTCTGAAGCGGAGCGATATCTCCCTCGGAAGCGCCTCTTAAATCAAAGATATAACCAAGAACCGACTGTGACTCGTATTTATCGATAAGACGTATGAACTGATCGTCTGTGAGTGCGTTGAAGGTGGTTATCTTTATATATGCATAACCGTCAACAAGAGCACCCTTTACCGACTGAAGCTCTATAACCTGTCTTACGAGAGTTACCGTGTTTTCTGTGCCGTCGGGAGCCTTTGTGGTGATAGTTATCTTGGTTCCCTCTTCACCCTCAAGCTGTTTTTGTGCCTGTTCTGCTCCGAGACTCAGTATATCTCTGTTATTTACCCTTGTAATAACGTAATCCTTACGGATCTCTGCAACCTCTGCCGCAGAATCCTCATAGACCTCGGTAACCTTAAGATAATCGCCCTCGATGACTGTTTCAACACCGATACCGATTATTTCGCCGCTGTCTCTCTGCTGTTTCTTATAATATTCGCTGGTTGTGTAGTATTCTGCGTATTCGTCTTCAAGTCCCGATATATAACCGTCCATAATTCCACCCAGAATATCAGTCTCATCGAGCTCATAAATGGATGAACCTCTGACGAAGGTATCAATCTCCTTGATTTTGGCGTTTATAGTCTCACGCTCTTGCACACCCGTTACCATCGAGTTGTACATATTGAGTGAGACGGTCATGGCAAGCACGAAGGTGATTGCACAGGCAACCGCCACAAGGCTTATTGCAACGCCGAGCGAAATCTTCTTATTCATTAGAATTCCTCTGTCTCAAATTTTTTATCAATATATCTCCACGTAGTTGAAGGGATCTAAAGGCTCACCGTCTATTCTTATTTCAAAATGGAGATGCGGGCCTGTAGAAAAGCCTGTATTTCCGACTGTTCCCAGTACGTCGCCCTTTTCTACCACCTGACCTACGTATACGTTTACCGTATCCATATGTGCATAAGTAGAAGTATATCCACCGCCGTGATCAACGGTAACGTATTTTCCGTAGCTGTAGCCGGGTATGTACCAGTCCTCTGCAATGATTACGGTACCGCCCTTGGTAGCGTAGATGTTGCTGCCGAAGATTCCCCAGTCGCCTATATCTATGCCCTTGTGGTATCTGCCGAAATAGTAATCCCAACCGAAATAGCAGGAAATATAGCTGAAGCCGGGAACCGGCCATATCCAGTCGCCTTCCTGAAGCGTTGTGCCATCCTCCGTCTTGTCGATGATCATCTGCTTCAGCTGTTCTTCAAAGGCTTCTATCTCAGACTCGCCCACGTCTACAAGATACTGGAGATTATCCTGATCGTACTGCAGGTCGTTCAGAATACCCTGATACTTGTCGTAGTCAGCCTGATAGCCGTCTGCCTTACTCTGCGCTTCATCCTGAAGGGTTACAAGCTCTGCTTTTTCACCTTCCAGCATCTGCTTGTCAGCTTCAAGTGCCGTACGCTTTTCTTCAAGAGTCCTTTTATCGGTCTCATAAGTATTTTTATCCGCTTCAAGCTGTTTTATGTCAGCCTTCAGCTGATTCATGAATTCGTAGTTCTTTTCGGTGATATTGCCTACGATTTCTGAGCTTACCATAAGCTGATAGAAATCGGTAGCACCTGACAGGACGCCGAAAACGTCGCTGTTGCCGCTTGTGTACATTGTACGGATTATCTGTGCGAACTTTTCAAGGTTTTCCTTGTTTTCCTTTTCTGCCGCCTTTATATCCGCATCAGTCTTAGCCAGCTTGTCATCGAGTTGTGCTATTTCCTGATTCTTTTTATCTATTTCAGACTGCTTGGCTCTGATGTCCTCATTCTTGTAGTAAACGAGGTTGTTGTAATAATCTACCTCATTCTTCTGTTCGCCAAGCATAAGAGCTATCTTATCCTGCTCTTCCTTGGTATCTCCGATAGCTCCGTCAATACGGTCTATCTCTTCTTTTCTGTCGGCGTTTTCCTTTTCGATACGATCTATCTCGTCACGTATCTCCTGCTCGGTCATATTGCTTGAAGCAGAAACCGGAGCATAGGAAGTAACTATGCCGACGTTTATAGCGGCTACCAGGACGAAGGAAAGAACAGTACGGAGTAAACGTCTGATTTTCATTACTATATCCTTTCTTTTATACGCTTATATCTTGAGATGCTTACCCATGCTGAATACAGTACCGATGGCACCGAGTAATGCGCCTGCGCCACAGTAAACGAGCAGAGTAACTATCGACACGTCCGAGAACTTTATTATGTTGTCCATTCCAAGTGCGCTCCACATACCGAGGTTCTCCGAAAACAGAGTGAATACGCCCTCGTATATCAGCTTGGTCAGTATCCAGGACATAAGACCTGATACAAGACCTATAGACATACCCTCTATAAAGAAGGGGGTTCTGATAAAGCTGTTGGTTGCGCCTACTATACGCATTATCGCAATTTCCTTACGGCGTGCGAATACGCTGAGTCGGGTGGTGTTTGCAATGATTATGATGCTTACCGCACCAAGGGATATCATAAGTGCAATACCTATAATAGTAAAGGTGTTACGTATATCCTCGATGAAGCTTGCAAAATCCATAGGTGCGTTGACCTTATAGACTCCCTGTATAGCCTGGAACTGGCTTACTGCCATATCTATCTTGTCAAGATCGTTTATAGTTACCATATAAGTAGGAGGTACGGGGTTATAGGGCAGACTGTCAAAAAGCTCCGTCTGATCCTTGTACTGCTCCTTCATGGACTGAAGTCCCTCTTCGGGAGAGATATATCTCACGTTTATTACAAGGCTGTTGCTTTTCAGCACGTCCCTTATATGATTTATATCCGCTTCGTCCTCCATATATACGCTTATTTCATTCTTATCCGAAACGTTGTCTAAAATTATACCGCAATCCAGCATGATGAATGCGGAAAGTCCGACCAGCAGAAGGCTTACCGTAAGTATGCAGAAGCTGGCGAAGGACATAAAGCGGTTTTTCCATACTGAGGAAAGTCCCTGTTTTAAAAGATATGAAAAATTATTCATCCTCGCCGGCACCTCCTACCACGTCGTCGAAAACTATCTCGCCTGATTTGAGGCTGATAATTCTGCCGCCGAAATACTCAACAAGGCTATGCTCGTGAGTTACCATTATAACGGTGGTGCCGCACTTGTTGATTTCCTTTAATAGCTTTACGATGTCATAGGATAATGCGGGATCGATGTTCGCTGTAGGCTCGTCCGCAATTATAAGTCCCGGATCGCTGGCGAAGGCACGGGCGATGGCAACTCTCTGCATTTCGCCGCCTGACAGCTTATCGGGGTATGCCTTTGCTCTGTCTGTGAGCTTTACAAGGTCAAGCACGTAGGGTACTCTGTGTCTTATGGCACGCTTTGTCTGACCCGTAACTCTCATTACAAAGGCAACGTTATCGTATACGTTCAGATCCGGAATCAGTCTGAAATCCTGGAATATCATACCTACCGAGCGTCTGAAATAGGGTATTTTGTTTTTCTTTATATTCGTCAGATTGTAGCCGTTTACAAATACTCTTCCCTGAGTGGGGACGATTTCTCTTGTAATCAGCTTTAATAGTGTGGATTTACCTGCACCGCTGTCACCGACGATAAAAACGAATTCGCCGTCCTCGATGCGTAAATTCACGTCGCTTAGTGCATCAACGCCCTCCTTATAGTGAACGCTGACGTTTTTGAGTTCTACCATTCTTACTACCTTTCTGTTAGTGCCGCCCTGCCGGATGCACGGCAAAACGACAGCCTCTTTCCGATTTTCATCATCGGAGTTTCTACGTTTCTACAGCCCATAAACTGACAGCTACACAGCCTCTTTTTTAAGATTGCTGTGTAGTCGCTGATGATGTCAAATTTTTGATGGGAGGAAACGTGCGCTGTTTTAATGGCGGAATCCTTAAATACAATTTCCTTTTCCCACAGGATCAGAACTTTACGGGATCTGCAGAAAGATACTTTCTTACCATAAGCGCAATCTTGAAGATTATAGCGTGGTCGAATTCTCTTAAATCGAGTCCTGTAAGCTTCTTTATCTTATCAAGTCTGTAAACGAGTGTATTTCTGTGTACAAAGAGTTTTCTTGAGGTTTCTGATACGTTGAGGTTGTTTTCAAAGAATCTCTGGATTGTGAATAAGGTTTCGTGGTCGAGAGATTCGATGGAGCCCTTCTTGAATACTTCCTTTAAGAAGGTCTCGCAAAGTGTTGTGGGCAGGTGATAGATAAGTCTTGCAATACCGAGATTGTCGTAGCTTACGATAGACTTGTCCGTGTCGAATACCTTACCTACCTCGATAGCGATCTGCGCTTCCTTGAAGGAACGTGCAAGATCCTTTATACCGGTAACGGGCGTACCGATACCTACGTTTACCTTTGTGAAGAATTCGCCTGATAACGTATCGGAAATGGAGCGTGCAAGCTTTTCAAGATCCTTGTTGTCGATGCTTGCCTTGATTTCCTTTACCAGTACGATTTCTGTTTCGGTAATGTTGAATACGAAATCCTTGTTCTTGTCAGGGAACAGATTCTGTATTACGTCGTAGGGAGAGGTCTCTGTAGCTGATACAACGCTGATAAGGAATACTACTCTGTTTATCTCTGCGTTGAAGTGAAGCTCTCTCGCCTTTAAGGTTATGTCACCGGGAAGTACGTTATCAAGAATTATATTCTTTACAAAATTGTTTCTGTCGTATTTTTCATCATAATACTGCTTTATGCTGGAAAGAGAAATAGCAAGAAGAGACGCATACTTTGACGCCTGATCGTCAACGCCTTCTACAAATACAGCATAGTCGGGCTTTGTGTGAACGCCGAAGGGCTTGTATGTATAGCCGTCACGGATGAACACATCGTGTGAATCGCCAAGCTCTACAGCGAAGAAGTCGCTGTTTGATCCGATTCTTGAAAGCTCACTGCAGGCAACTATTGTGGAGTTTTCGTCGATTACGCCGATAACTCTGCCGATAGTGTCCCTCATCTGATGAACTACGCCCTGAAATAATCTGTTAGACATTTTCTTTACCCCTTTGTTTTTCTTTGTCGCTATTTAAGTCGGGTGTTACCCTCTTTACCGTCATTTATCAGACCTTCGGCAATATCACCGAAAATTTGATATAAAATGCTTAAAAATAATACACCAAATATATTGTACTAAAAAAATTCTGAAAAATCAAGTGTTTTTTAGATAAATTGCAAAATTTACTGAAAAATTTTTTAACAGGTTGCAAAAAAATGAAAAAAGTGCTATAATAAATGGGTATGTATATAAAAAATACATAAAAAAAACGAAAATCAGGAAAGGACTGATGTATTTTGAAAAAATTCTATAGCTTCAAGACGGGATATATCAGTCTGCGAATGTGCGTCTCGCACATATGATGATATAAAGCCGATTAAAAAATCAATAACGTAAATTAAGGAGAAAATAAAAATGAGTGAAAAATACTATATAACAACCCCCATATACTATCCTTCGGGACAGCCCCATATAGGTCATTGCTACACAACGGTAGCCTGCGACACTATCGCCCGCTTAAAGAGAATGCAGGGCTACGACGTTATGTTCCTTACAGGTACAGACGAGCACGGTCAGAAGATTGAACTGAAGGCAAAGGAGCAGGGCGTATCTCCCAAGGAATACGTAGATCCCATCGTAGAAAACTTCAAGCGTTTATGGGAGACTATGAACATAAGCTACGACAGATATATCAGAACAACCGACGATTATCATATCGAGACTGTACAGAAGGTATTCCGTGAGCTTTATGACAGAGGATATATCTACAAGGGCAAGTACACGGGTAAGTACTGCACTCCCTGCGAAAGCTTCTGGACAGAATCCCAGCTGGTTGACGGCAAGTGTCCCGACTGCGGCAGAGACGTTATCGAAGCCGACGAGGAGGCTTATTTCTTAAAACTTTCCCTTTTTGAAGATAAGATCCGTAAGTTCCTTACAGAAACTGATTATCTCCAGCCCGCAACCCGTGTAAACGAGATGGTAAACAACTTCATCGACGCAGGTCTTGAAGATCTCTGCGTATCCCGTACCACCTTCACCTGGGGCGTTCCCGTGGATTTTGACGAAGGTCACGTGGTTTACGTATGGGTTGACGCCCTCACAAACTATATCAGTGCGCTCGGCTACAAGAACAGCGCATATAACGATTATGACAAGTACTGGCCCGCTGATATGCATATGACGGCAAAGGAAATCGTACGTTTCCACTCCATCGTATGGCCCATCATTCTTATGATGCTTGAACTCCCCCTGCCCAAGCGCCTTTACGGTCACGGCTGGATCAACTTCAACGGCAAGAAGATGAGTAAATCCCTTGGCAACGTTATCGATCCCTTCGTACTTGCACAGCGTTACGGCGTTGACGCAGTACGTTACCAGATACTCCGTGATATGCCCTACGGTTCTGACTGCAACTTCTCAAACGAAATCATGATAAGCAGAATAAATACCGACCTTGCTAACGATTTCGGCAACCTTGTATCCCGTACGGTTGCGATGGTTGACAAGTATTTCGGTGGCGCTCTTATCAGCGACAAGGTAAGCGGCGAATTCGACGACGAGCTTATAGAAATGGCAAAGGCGCTGAAGGCAAAGGTAGTGGATGCCGTTGACAACGCTCAGCTTTCAAAGGCTCTTGAAGAGATATTCAAGGTAGTTTCCCGTGCAAACAAGTACATTGACGAGACTGCTCCCTGGGTACTTGCAAAGGACGAAGCCAACAAGCCAAGACTCTGTGCAGTTCTTTACAATCTGCTTGAAACCATCCGTATAACCTCTACCCTGCTTTATCCCTTTATGCCTGCAACAATGCCCAAGGTATGGGAGCAGATAGGCGCTACAAACGGTGAAGCAAGCTACGAAAACGCCGACAAGTTCAGCGTTCTTTCTCCCGTGGTAAAGGTAAACAAGGGCGAAGTTCTCTTCCCCAGAATAGATATGGACAAGGAAATCGAGGCACTCAACGAGATGATCGTTCCCGAAAAGGAAATCAGAGAAGATGAGGATCTCGACAAGGCAGGTATAATCTCTATCGATGATTTTGCAAAGGTAAAGCTCAGAAGCGGTGAAATCACAGCCTGCGAAAAGATAAAGAAGGCAAAGAAGCTCCTGAAGCTGCAGGTAGACGACGGCAGAGGCGGCAGACAGATAGTAAGCGGCATTGCTCAGTACTACACACCTGAAGAGCTTATCGGCAAGAAGGTGATCTTCGTTGCAAATCTCTCCCCTGCAAAGCTTTGCGGTGAGGACAGCAACGGTATGCTCCTTGCCTGCGACTGCGGTGATAAGGTGCAGGTTGTATTCTTAGACAAGGATACGCCCAACGGCAGCGCAATAAGATAAATAATAAACGACGATAGGGCGGTTTTACAATCGCCCTATATCTGAACGTAGTAAATTCCATTTATTTTCAGAAAGGAATGTTATCATATGAAGATTGCAGAGCTTTACGGCAAGGACAGAGTGGTATTTTCGGTTGAAGTATTCCCTCCCAACAAGAACTTTACTATAGAAACGGTATATAACGCCGTAAACGAAATTGCCGAAATCAAGCCTGATTATTTCAGCGTTACCTACGGTGCAGGCGGAAATACAGCTAACCGTTCCACCTGCGAGATAGCTTCTCATATAAAGAACAAGTGCGGCATTGAGGCAATGGCGCATCTCACCTGCATAAACAGTACAAGAGCGGATATAGATTTCGTCCTTGCGGATTTAAAGGCAAACGGGATAGAAAACATTCTTGCTTTAAGGGGCGACGTAAAGCCTGACGAAGAGCCGAAGAACGACTTCCCTCACGCCAGCGACCTTGCCGCTTACATTATGGAAAAGGGCGATTTTGATATTGCCGGTGCCTGCTATCCTGAGGTGCATATTGACGCTAAGAATCAGAAGGAGGATATTCTGAATCTTAAAAAGAAGGTGGACAGCGGGGTATCTCACCTTGTTACCCAGCTTTTCTTTGACAACAACGCCTTTTATGATTTTCGTGAAAAGGCGGGCATTGCAGGAATAGAGGTTCCGATATCGGCAGGTATTATGCCCATCACCAGCAAAAAGCAGATCGAAAGAATGGTATCAATGTGCGGTGCAAGTCTGCCTCCTAAATTCGTAAAGATGATACAGAAATACGAAAATAACCGTGAGGCTCTTATCGACGCAGGTATTGCCTATGCGGTGGATCAGATAATAGATCTTATATCAAACGGCACGGAGGGTATTCATCTTTATTCGATGAACAACCCTTACGTTGCAAAAAAAGTATATGAGGCTATAAGAAAGCTGTTATGATGATAGACAGCATTGATAAAAAAGAGGCTTTACGCTATCTTGGTATAAAGGGCGAGCCTGACAACGGCACAAAGGAGCTTCTGGATATATGCGAAAAGGAGCTTTTGAAATCGGCAAGTCCTAAATTCCTTTTCAGAATTTTTGAAATATCCGATAACCGGACGGAGGGAATAAGGCTTGAAAACTGCAGTCTTATACTACCCGGAAAAGATATAGGGGAGCTTCTGCAGGGCTGTAAAAAAGCGGTGCTTATGTGTGCTACCCTTGGTGGCGGTGCAGACGCTCTGATAAGAAAAATGCAGATAACCGATATGGCAAAGGCGGTAATTACAGACGCTCTTGCTTCAGCGTTTATAGAGCAGGTCTGCGACTATGCGGAAGGTGAAATAAAAAAATCTGCTATCGTTTTTTCTCTTACCGACAGATTTTCGCCCGGCTACGGGGATTTGCCGATAGGACTGCAGAAGGATTTTCTCTCGGTGCTGGAGGCACAGAAAAAAATAGGGCTCTGTGCTACCGATAATATGCTATTGACTCCTAAAAAATCGGTAACGGCAATCATCGGATTATCGGAAGAAAAGCGGACGGCAACACACAGAAGCTGTGACGAATGCGACTTGAAAAATTCCTGCCTATACAGAAAGGACAACGTTTACTGTGGAAAATAAACTTAACTTAAAAGAGCTTACAAGGGACAGATTCATTATATTTGACGGCGGTATGGGAACCGAGCTTCAGGCAAGGGGACTTAAAACCGGAGAAACCCCCGAGCTTTTAAACTTTACTGCGCCCGACGTTATAAAGTCTGTACATCTTGATTATCTGAAATCAGGCTCTGACGTAATAAGCGCCAACACCTTTGGGGCAAACCGCTACAAGCTGGAGGGTTGTGGAAAATCCGTAGAGGAGGTAATCCTTGCGGGAGTACAGATAGCCAAAACCGCCGCAGCTGAAAGTGGAAGAAACGCCTTTGTGGCACAGGATATAGGTCCTGTGGGACAGCTTTTAGAGCCTACGGGTACTCTTACCTTTGAAGAGGCGTATGATATATTCAAAGAGCAGGTAGTTGCAGGCGTAAAGGCAGGCAGCGATTTATTCATAATCGAGACTATGACCGATTTATACGAGCTTAAGGCGGCATTGCTTGCGGTAAAGGAGAATTCAGACTTACCCGTTATCTGCAGTATGACCTACGAAGAGAACCAGCGCACCTTTACGGGTGTACCCGTTGAGGCAGAGGCTATACTCTGCGAGGCTCTCGGTGCTGACGCCGTTGGTATAAACTGCTCCCTTGGTCCTAAAGAGCTTATGCCGGTAGTAGAAAAGCTCTGTAACGCCACCACGCTCCCCGTTATAGTTATGCCCAATGCAGGTCTGCCCGATCCCGAAACGGGAAGATTCACCATAACAGCAGAGGAATTTGCTATCTACACGGAGCAGATGATACAGTACGGAGTAAGTATCTTCGGTGGTTGCTGTGGCACTACCCCCGGATTTATAAGGGCGGTAGCTGAAAAGCTTGAAGGTAAAAAGCCCGTAGCAAGAAGCGTAAAAAAACAAAGCTACGTATGTAGCAGTACAAGAGTCTGCTGTGTGGATCAGCCGAGAATAATCGGTGAAAGAATAAATCCCACGGGTAAAAAGCTCTTTAAAGAGGCACTTAAAAACGACGATATAAACTATATCTTAAATCAGGCAATAGAGCAGGTAAATGCAGGCGCTGATATACTTGATGTCAACGTGGGACTTCCCGAAATTGACGAAAAGGCCATGATGGTAAAGGTAGTAAAGAGCATACAGAGTGTTACCGATACGCCTTTACAGATAGATTCCACAAACCCTGAAGTAATCGAAGCGGCACTGCGTATTTATAACGGCAAGGCTATTGTAAACTCGGTAAACGGCGAAGAAGAGAGCCTTGAAAAGATTCTGCCGATAGTAAAGAAATACGGTGCGGCGGTAGTGGGACTTACTCTTGACAATAACGGAATCCCCAAAAAAGCCGAGGAAAGAGTAGCAATAGCAAAGCGTATAATCGACAGAGCGGAAGCTATCGGCATTGCAAGGGAGGATATATATATTGACTGTCTTACTCTTACCGCATCTGCCGAGCAGGAGGCGGTAAAGGAAACCTTAAAGGCTGTAAGAATGGTAAAGGAGCAGTACGGAGTAAAGACTGTACTCGGTGTTTCGAACATATCCTTTGGTCTGCCGAACCGTGAGCTTTTAAATCACATCTTTTTAAGTCTTGCCCTTGAAAACGGACTCGATCTGCCTATCATAAATCCTAATATCGAGGCTATGACGGGTACTGTAAGAGCCTTTAAGCTACTGCATAACATAGACGTGAATTCCGCACAGTATATTGCCACTTATTCCGACACGGCAACCCAGAAGCCTGTGCAGAAGGCGGAAAATATAACTCTTGAGTACGCCATAGACAACGGACTTAAAGAGGCGGCAGTAAACGTAACCCGTCAGTTGCTCTGCGAAAACGAAGCTATGGATATAGTAAACGACCGACTGATTCCCGCTCTTGACAAAACGGGTACACTCTTTGAGCAGGGAAAGATATTCCTGCCTCAGCTGATATTATCGGCCGGGGTTGCCCAGAGCTGTTTTGACGTGATAAAGGAAAGCCTTTCGAAATCAGGAGATACTCCCGTCAGCAAGGGAAAGATAGTTATAGCAACCGTCAAGGGTGATATTCACGATATCGGCAAGAATATCGTAAGGGTTCTGCTTGAAAACTACGGCTATACGATAATCGATCTTGGCAAGGACGTGCCGCCCGAGGCGGTAGTAGATGCGGCAGAAAAGCATGGTGCAACGCTTGTTGGACTGAGCGCACTTATGACTACCACTCTAAAATCTATGGAGGATACCATAAAGCTTGTGAAGGCAAAGCTACCCGAATGCAAGGTAATGGTCGGCGGTGCCGTACTGACAGCCGATTACGCTGAAAAAATCGGTGCGGATTATTATGCAAAGGACGCCAAAGAGGCTGTGGATATAGCAAAAAAGGTTATAGGGTAGACGTATATCAGCGGATGATTTCTTTTATTGCATAAAGAAGTTGACAAACCGAAAACTATGGTATATAATAAAAGTACAAAAGCAACCTGACAGACGGTTGCTCCCAAAACAATAGCGAAAAATAAACCGCCAAGTTTAGCAGCAGAGGCGGTTTATTTCTTTTTCAGAAAAAAAGAAATGATACTGAAAATCATAACAGTGAATGCGGTAAGGAACATACCGATCTGGACAAGCTCCGAAAGTGTTATGTAATTCATTGGCATCACCTCCCTTGACAGTAAAATAATTACTGCTTCGGGAGCGGGATAACCGCCTATTATCTACAGATTGCTTTTGCAGATATATTGTATCATATTCTGACTACGTATGCAAGTCAAAACGGAATACAACTTAAAGAAAAGTTATAATTCAAAAATACAAAGCAGTCGGAACTAACCGCTTCTTGCTCTAATCGTAAATTCTGACTATCATTTTTTGTGCAATGGTAACATATTTATAGCATAGTGCGGTCTTTTTATTGACATATGTAAAAAAATGTGATAAAATTATTCTAAATATAGAATTGGAAAGTATGATTATAAATCAACTCATTTAATCAAGGATAAAATAATATGGAAGAAAAGAAGAATAATCCTGCTTTAAAGGTTCTTCTTATCATACTCGGCTTTATTGCCGTTATCGCTTTATGCTTTCTGTCCAGCCGTTTTTCCTGGTTCGGCACAGCCGAAGGCGACAGCTCGTATAACAGCGATAATACCTCCATAAATTCGGAGGTAAGCAAAGAAGAAACCTCCACAGCATCAAAGCCTGACGAAGGCTCGTCAACAACAGAACATACAGAAAACAGCACAACTGCAAGCGTACCGCAGACAAGCGAAGCTCCTGAGACTCCCCAGTCACAGCAGACCACCCTGCCGCCCGAAACAGAGCAGACTACTACAACCGTAACCACAGCACCCGTAACTACCACAACGTCGCAGACTACTGCCGTTACGGATGCACCGAAGCCCTTATGGACGGAAACCGAGTGCAATAAGGAAATGTACGTTACAGTCTCCTGCTACTCAAGAAAAGAGGCTGTACCGGGCTCTGCCACGGTTTCCCTTATTAACTACGGTACGAAGGTAAAGGTAATCGCTACCACCGATACAAGCTATAGCAAGCTTGCAGACGGAAGCTACGTACATAACGATTATTTAAGCAGTACAAAGCCTGCCGAAACTACCATTACTACCACCACCAAAAAGCCTCAGACTGAAGCTCCCGTTCAGTTGCCTTCAGGCTTTGGCGAAGGTATAACCGCAAATCCGCCAAGCAACTGCAACGCTCTTGAAATCGAGGTCTTCAATCTTATTAACGATATCAGAACACAAAACGGCGTCAAAAAGCTGAAATGGGATCCTACCGCATACGTTGCCGCCAAGGCAAGAGCAAGGGAAATAGTCACCTGCTGGGGACACTACCGTGCAGACGGAACACGCTGCTACTCGATATATGGTGAAGGTGAAGAGCCCTTCCACATTTTCAGTCATATAGGTGAAAATATAGCCTCCGGTCAGCATTCAGCAAAGGACGTAGTTGACTCCTGGATGAATTCTCCCACCCATCGCAAAAATATCCTGAATCCCGATTTTGAAAATATCGCAATCGCCTTTTACGAGGCATCTGATATCTATCACTATTACTGGGTGCAGGAATTCACAACCTACAAATAAACAAATTAACCGCTGAGGTTTTTGATATGCACCCCAAAAGTTAGACACTTTTGGAGGTGCATATTTTTTATGGGCAAAACAGGAAGAAAAAACAAAAAATACTCGCCAGAATTCAAAATATCTGTTATAATGGATATGCGGGAACATGGTTTGAGTTATTGTG
>JAFTVY010000034.1 GCA_017465545.1 Ruminiclostridium sp. | reverse complement strand
AACCGCAAGGTTATGGTATAATCGTCCGATCCGCAGGAAGCAAATCTCCGATTTGCGAATCTGCGAGGACAATTGAAATAAGAGAATAATAACCGTTTACGGTTATTATACCATAACCGCAAGGTTATGGTATAATCGTCCGATCCGCAGGAAGCAAATCTCCGATTTGCGAATCTGCGAGGACAATTGAAATAAGAGAATAATAACCGTTTACGGTTATTATATCATAACCGCAAGGTTATGGTATAATCGTCCGATCCGCAGGAAGCAAATCTCCGATTTGCGAATCTGCGAGGACAATTGAAATAAGAGAATAATAACCGTTTAGGGTATTATATCACACTATTTGCAAAAAATTTGCCACAAATTGCAGAATTTTCACACAGTTTTTAGCATTCTTACTTTACAAATCCAGAAAAATGGTTTATACTTAAGAGACAGAAAATAATTGAAAGGAATTTATGACATTGGAAAAGTACAATGACATTCTTTATATAGTTGTTCCCTGCTACAACGAAGAGGAGGTACTACACGAAACCTCCTCAAGACTTAAGGAGAAAATGACCTCCCTTATAAACGAGGGCAAGGTATCCGACAAGAGCCGTATAATATTTGTAAATGACGGTAGCCGTGACAAGACCTGGGAAATTATCGAGGAGCTTTATAACTCCGACGAGATATTCGGCGGTATAAGTTTAAGCCGTAACAAGGGACATCAGAACGCATTGCTTGCGGGACTTATGACCGCAAAGGAGCATGCGGATATTACTATCTCAATGGATGCGGATTTACAGGACGATATAAACGTAGTGGACAAGTTCGTTGACAAGTATCACGAGGGCTGTGATATAGTTTACGGTGTGCGCTCTTCAAGAAAGACCGATACCGCCTTCAAGCGTGGTACAGCGGGTATGTTCTATAAATTCATGAAGCTTCTGGGCGTTGATATTGTAGACAATCACGCCGACTACAGACTTATGTCAAAGAAGGCTTTGGAGGCTCTGTCCCAGTTCAAGGAGGTAAATCTCTTTTTACGAGGTATCGTAAAGCAGATAGGCTTCAAGAGTGATATTGTATATTATGAAAGAAGCGAACGCTTTGCAGGTGAATCAAAGTATCCTTTAAAGAAGATGCTTGCCTTTGCCTTTGACGGTATCACCAGCTTTTCAATAAAGCCTATAAGACTTGTAACCGTTGTGGGATTTATCGTGTTCCTTATAAGTATAGGCTTTATAATCTATTCTATAGTTCAGAATATTCTCGGCAACACTCAGGCTGGCTGGAGCTCGCTTATGTGCTCTATCTGGTTTTTAAGCGGAATTCAGATAATGGCTCTCGGTATCGTAGGCGAATATATAGGAAAGATATATACCGAGGTCAAGGAAAGACCGAAATTTATTATTGATAAATTCATCAAGCACTAAACAGTGTGCCACTGCAGGCAATTCCTGCCTTTTAACATACTCTGCTTTGCGAAGAAGGGTGAACGGCAGGAGTTAAATAAAGCGATTTCATCATAATTTAAGCGGTGTGCCACTGCAGGCAATTCCTGCCTTTTAACGTTTTCTGCTTTGCGAAGAAGGGTGAACGGCAGGTATCCGATAAGGCTACAAAAATATGAAATCCATCGCAGATTTTCTGTGATGGATTTTTTGTTAAAAATATTGTTACGTCTATTAAGTTTTATAATAACCTGCCGATATAAAAGATAGAGGTATATTATATACTAATCAATCAGCGGAGGTGCCTTATGCGGATACTTACAAATCTTTCAAGAGCCGAGCTTAATTATCTTACAAGTCAGCCGACAGCAAAAGCACTTATTGAAAAGAACGAAAAATGCGCTGTTAATATTCCCAAAGGTGATGCAAAGGCTGCGGCGGAATTTGTTGCAAGCCGTCAGAAAGAGAAAATAGCGGACCCTGCGCAGTTATCGGATGCAGGGCTTATCAATAGATTGCTGAATATGAAGGTTTAAAAAATATAGCCACGCAGAAAAACCTGCGTGGCTGTTTTTATTTTAACGAAAAACACGGGCGAACACAGTTCGCCCGAATAAATTTATCACTACATCTTCTTAAATTCCGTTGTTACGTCATCCCTCATAAGCCAGCCCAAATCATATTCAAACAGCACGCCCGTTCTTGCTTCTGTGCCGTTTTTATAGGTGGTGTTTATGGTGATTTCGGTGAACTTTGCCGCACGGCTGATAGCCTCGGGGAGAGTCTGTCCCTTCATCAGAGCGGCGGTAAGCACGGAGCAGAATATATCGCCCGTACCTGGGTAGTTTGCAGGGATATGATTCCAGTCAACTCTCCAGAATTCGTCGGTCTTATTATCATAGCCGATATTTGACAGCACTATATCGTCGTTTTCTATAAGGGGAACGCCCTTGAAAACTACCATCTGCGGCTTGTCTGCAAGTCTTCTGAGCCACTGTTTTGCTTCATTAACAGAAAGTCCTTTAGGATAGTCCTCGTCAAGAAGTATGCACGCCTCGGTAAGATTCGGGGTGATTATATCCGCCTTGCCGGTAAGCTCTCTCATTCTCTTCATAAGCTCCTTTGTGCAGGTCTTATAAGGCTTTCCGTTATCACCCAAAACGGGATCGACAACCTTTAAGGCGTCCTTATAGCCTTCAAGATACAAAAGGCAACCGTCAACCTGCTCGGGAGAGGATAAGAAACCGCTGTAGATGCAGTCGAATTCTACCTGAAGCTCTTTATAATGATTATAGCAATCGGTGATATGCTCGGTAAGATTTCTTATAGCTATATTATCAAAGCCGCCGGTATGGGTGGACAGTACCGCAGTAGGAACGGGTACTACCTGAATGCCGGTAGCGGAGATTATCGGAATTATTACAGATAAAGCGCATCTGCCGTAGCCGGACAGATCGTGTATAGCAACAACCTTTTTATGCTGTGACATATAAAGCTCCTTCCATTAAAAATAATACCGAAAAGTATTTTAACACATTTTATTAAAAAAGTCGATAGAAATTTCTCAAAAGATGCTTATTTTCTTGGTTTTAGATAATAATTGCAAATTATATTCTAATTATCCTCGTCAATTATTACAACAAATATAGACTCATTTTCAGAAAATAATATTTTTGGAACGATAAAAGTTCTGAAAGGAGTTTTTTATATGACCAAGAAAACAATTTCAAATATGAAATGTATCGGTGCGGCTATGGTAGTCGGTGGCGTTGCCTTTGCCACAGCAAAAGCCGTAACCTCATCAAAGAAATACGTTGCAAAAAAGGCAACGGGAAAAGCGATAAAGGCGGTAGGTTCTATTATAGAGTCCTTCCGTATGTAGGAAATTCACACCACCGGATCACAAAAATCCGCCTTCGGAAAAACCGAAGGCGGAATTTATTTTATACCTTTTCTCCTCTGAATCTGCCTACTATCTTGCAATTCTTATCAATAGTAGCCTCAAATCTTAAAGTACAAGCGTCATAGTGCTGGCTGTCACCGTCACTGATAACCTCATAGAAGAAGGCAAGAGCTGTACCGCCCTCCATTCTTCTAACCGCACACTTACATACGCCACTGCTTATAGCCTGCTTTATGTAAGGTACGTCCTTATCGAAGGAGCAGAAATTGTCCTCGCTTACGGGAATATTCACGTCACCGTCATCGCACTTGTTTGCTCTTAACATCTGCTCTAAGGGAGATACGTTCTTACTGCTGAAATCCGCAAAGGGTGCTTTCTTTGTAATTTCGCCCTTTCTTGCAGGTCTGCCGTTTATCTTCCAGCAGGGACGTACTACAACCGCAGTTTCACCGATATTGAAATCGTTGTTCATCTGCTCGCTCTGGGCGGAATAGAATTCCAGCGTTTCACGGTTGATTACTACTTCCTTGACGTTGTCTCTTACAATTCCCACAAGCTGAAGCATGGATAAAAGCTCGTCTGCCTTTTCCATATACTTTTCATCTGTCCAGATTTCATAGTTTGCAAAATTGTTACGCCAGTAGCTCTTTATCGGCGGATCACCGATAAGGGACTGTATTCTCATTTCCCAGTCAAAGAGGATGCCGCTCTTTACTCTTACCTTGTTTTCCTTGATGGCGTTAAGCGGTTCTAAAAGCTGGGCGAAAAGGTCGATATTATCAGCAATATCCTGAGCGATTGCTCGTCTTGTATCGCTGGTGGAGATCATCTCCTGCGCCTTTTCTATCTTTTCATCCTTATAATCGTCAAAATCATCCTCGTCAACGCTACCGGTATCAAACATATTGAATACCTCGCTGGGACTGGTGATAGCAGGTTCGGGCTTTGCATCCGTTTCAGCAAGGAGATCTCCGAACAGATCCTCCATTGATACCTCATCATCGGAAACGGTATGCCTTAACTCTTCCTCCTCGGGATTATCAAAG
Source organism: Ruminiclostridium sp. (assembly GCA_017465545.1). Taxonomy (GTDB): domain Bacteria; phylum Bacillota; class Clostridia; order Oscillospirales; family Ruminococcaceae; genus Ruminiclostridium_E. The sequence continues at coordinate 30,004 of JAFTVY010000034.1, read as the reverse complement.
AAGTCAAGAGTTTTCTTCGGAGCATCGGGTGCTACCGCAATATCGGTAAGCAAATCACCGAAATCAGCGTTTATCATCGCTTCTTTCATAGGATCAATAGCCGCATGGGAGCCGTCGGATTCTTCATCCATATCAGGTAAGGATATTCCCATATCCGCCTCCACAAAGGGAGCAGGCTCGGCTATCTTAATAACTTCCTCGGTTACGGGAGCTTCAGCTACTTCCTCGATTACGGGAGCTTCAGCTACTTCCTCGATTACGGGAGCTTCAACAACTTCCTCGATTACGGGAGCTTCAGCTACTTCTTCAATTACGGGAGCTTCAACAACTTCCTCGATTACGGGGGCTTCAGCTACTTCCTGGGTTACGGGAGCTTCAGCTACTTCTTCGATTACGGGAGCTTCAACAACTTCCTCGATTATGGGAGCTTCAGCTACTTCTTCAATTACGGGAGCTTCAGCTACCTCTTCAATTACGGGAGCTTCGGCTACTTCCTCAATTACGGGAGCAACTATCTCCTCAACTATAGGAGCTTCAGCTACTTCTTCAACAACGGGAGCTTCAGCTACTTCTTCGATTACGGGAGTTTCGGCTACTTCCTCGATTATGGGAGCTTCAACAACTTCCTCGATTACGGGAGCAACTACTTCCTCGATTACGGGAGCTTCAGCTACTTCTTCAATTATAGGAGCAACTACTTCCTCGATTACGGGAGCTTCGGCTACTTCCTCAATTACGGGAGCTTCAGCTACTTCCTCGATTATGGGAGCTTCGGCTACCTCTTCAATTACGGGAGTATCGGCTACTTCCTCGATTACGGGAGCTTCGGCTACTTCTTCAATTACTGGAGCAACTACTTCCTCGATTACGGGAGCTTCAGCTACCTCTTCAATTACGGGAGCTTCTGCTACTTCTTCAATTACTGGAGCAACTACTTCCTCGATTATGGGAGCTTCTGCTACTTCTTCAACCGCTTCCTCTGTTGCTTCGGGCATCTGAATGATTTCTTCTATGACGGCGGGTGTCTCTTCCTCTGCTGAAAGGGAGGGTATTCCATCTATAGAAGGGATCTGTGCTGATTCAGAGGTTATACGTTCTGCTTCGCTTTCAGGGATGGCTGTTACTTCATTTACAACCAGCGGAACGGGAGCTACTGCGTGAGCAAAATCCTGGAATGCCTGCTGTTCGTTAGCATCCTGAATGACTTCCTCTTCCTCTGTGTCAGGAATCTCTTCTTCCTTTTCCACAACCGGCTCATCAAGGAAGCTTTCAAATATAGTCTTTTCATCCTCTTCTATTTCAGCATAGCTTTCTGCATCAGCTTCCTCACGGGCGTCTTCGGTGGCAGGTACGTAGTACTGCTTTTCCTCTTCTGTAAGCTCAACCTCTTTGAAATGCTCCATAACGTTTTCAAAGCTTACGGGAGCCTCGTTTTCTTCCTCTGTGAAAGTAAAATCAACGGGAGCGTAGTATTTCTTCTGCTTCTGCTTTTTCTGTAGAGCAGGCTTTTCCTCCGTCTGTTCAGCGACTGCCACTTCGGACGTCTCCTGCTGTACGGAAGCTTCTTCATTTGCTGTAGGCTGAACCTCAGGCTCTTCTTCAGCTGATACTATTTCAATATCCCTTGCAAGCTGTGATACTATTTCATTTTCACAAGGAGTAGTCTCTGTAACCTCCTCCTTCACAGCTGCTGAATGCACGGGCTTTTTCTTTGGTATTACAACCTCGGCATCCTGGGGCAAGCTCTTCCATCGGGACGCCTTATCCTCTTCCTTTTTTGCCCCCTTGCTATCAAACTTTTTCTTTGCATATACAGCTGCACCCGCTGCAGCTGCGGCTGACGCGGCAAGCATTAACGCCTGACCTAACTTCATCAGTCACCATCCCTTTCGTTTTTATTCGACGCTCTTCAGAGCCTCAACCATGTCAATATTTTTAAGGTGCTTATGCATTACCAGCATAACGATCACCGCAAATACAAGTGTTATCACTACGGATATTATAAAGCTTGTCAGATGTACCTCTCTGCCGAACATTACCATATCTATCTCAATAGTCTTTACGATAAAGTCAAGCAAGGTTCTGCCAAGAATAAGACCTGCGCCTGAACCTAAAAGAGTCAGCAGCATAATTTCACGGAATACGTAAACGGATGTCTCCTTGTCATAGAAGCCAAGCACCTTGAGAGTTGCAATCTCTCTTATACGCTCGTTTATGTTGATATTCGTGAGATTATAAAGTACGATAAAGGCAAGCGCACCTGCACTTACTATCAGCAGAATTATTACAAAAAGCAAGGATTCCAGCATCTTTGAAAAGGTTCCTGCCGTAGCTCTCTTATAGCTTACCGCCATCATTCCGTCAAGCTTCATAAGACGGGAAGCAAGCTCGTCTCTTTCCTTTTCAGAAAGCTCCTCCCCTTCCTCAGTCATAAAGAATGTGCTGTTATAGGGGACTTTTTCTTCTACCACCTTTTCGTAATACTGCTCCGACAGGTACAGATAATGTCCTGCATAGTTTTCGCAGATATTGGTTATCACCATTTCAACCGGTTCGGTTTCGGTGATATATACCTCAATGCTGTCGCCCTTTTCAAGGCCTCCCAGCAAGGTGGCAAGCTTTTCGTTTATGATTATACCTTCGTCGGTGAGATTATATTTTTCACCGGTTATACGGTCCTTTACGTTAACGCACTTTTTCAGCTCTTCGTTGTCCTTCACAACGAAAATACTACTGTCGGTGAATTTGCCGTCAGCCTTTACGCTGAAATTCTTTATATACACGTCAACGGTATCAAGATCGTTATCCGAAAGCAGATTCTTAATTCCTTCGGTATCCGCTTTGCTTTCTCCCTCATCCGAATATATCGCCATACCGGTATGAAGGCTTATTTCATCAAACTGCTTATTGAGAATATCGCTTACGCTGTCATATATACCAAAGCCCGTCAGCACAAGTGCGGTACAGCCTGCTATACCTACTACAGTCATAAACATTCTTCTCTTATATCTGAAAAGATTACGCATAGTAACCTTCTGGCTGAAGGAAAGATGCTTCCAGATAAAGCCCATCCTTTCAAGCAGTATCTTCTTACCCGTTTTAGGAGCCTTCGGTCGCATAAGCTGTGATGGTTGCTCACGGAGTATTGCTGAGCAGGCAAAGTAAACTGTAAACAGTACCAGTAATACCGCCGCCAGAATAACCACTCCCATAAGAGCAAGGTCATAGGGCATTACAAGTGCATGGAGCTTGTACATCATGCCGTAGGCTATTATGATTACGCCGGGGAATAATTTCAGTCCCACAAGCGTTCCCACGATCGCACCTGACGCAGACGCCAGAGCGGCGTAGATTATATATTTCGTAATAATGGAGAAATTGCCGTAGCCCAGTGCCTTGAGAGTACCTATCTGGGTACGCTGTTCATCTACCATTCTTGTCATTGTGGTAAGGCAGACAAGTGCCGCAATCATTACGAAGAACCAGGGGAAAACTATTGCGATATTGCTTATACGAAGGGCGTTTTCGCCGTACTCGGTATAGCCCGGGTTATCTGCTCTTGTAAAGACGTACCATTCGATTTCGCTGAGCTCTTCTATTTCCTTTTCGTTCTTGTCTATTTCCTCTTCGGCTTCCGCAAATTTTTCGTCAGCCTCTTTTTTACCTTCCTCTAAAGCCTTTACGCCTTCTTCGTATTCCTCTTTACCTTCGTTAAAGAGCTTTTCACTTTCTTCAAACTGCTTCAGTCCTTCTTCGTACTGCTTCAGTCCGCTTTCATAAAGGAGGTAATTCTTTTCGTAGGCATCTCTGCCCTCTTTGTATTCGCTGTATCCCATATAATACTGGGAAAGTCCGTCATAATACTGGAAAATTCCGTTGTAATAGGCTTCATAGCCTTTTTCTATCTGACTCTTGCCGTCCTCGTATAGCTTCAGTCCCTCGTTGAACTCAGCAAGTCCCTTTTCGTATTCCGCATAGCCTTCATTGTACTGACTGAGTCCGCTTTCGTACTGTGCCAGTCCGTCGTTATACTGCTTTAATGCGTCGTCGTAATATTTTTTTATTTCAGCTACAGTCTTCGTGCCGTCGAACAATGGTCTTAATTCGTCTGCCGATTCCTTATCAAGAATGCCCGCCTTTTCCGCCGCATCGATAAGAGCTGTAAGAGCGTCGGTGTTGAATGCGCTGTTTTCAAGACCTTCCACGATACTGCCGAAAAATTCTATCATCGGCTTTGTTTCGTCAAGCTGAGCCTTGCCCTCGTCCAGCTGTTTTTTAGCGTCGTCAAGCTGGGCTTTGGCGTCTTCAAGCTGTTTTCTGCCCTCTTCTATTTCAGGCTCTTTTTCCTCTAACTCAGCCTTGCCCTTATCAAGCTCGGTTTTTGCCTTGTCAAGCTCTGCCTTGCCATTATCAAGCTCTGCTTTGCCGTCCTTCAGAGTCTGCTCCGCTTCTTCAAGCTGAGCCTTGCCCTCGTCCAGCTGTTTTTTTGCATCGTCAAGCTCTGCCTTGCTGTCCTTTAAGGTCTGGGCTCCCTCGGCAAGCTCCTTTTCGCCGTCCTCTATTTCCTTCTTTGCTTCAAGAAGCTTTTTCTCGTTATCGGCTATTTCAGCATATATCTTCGCCTTTTCCTTTGCAAGCTCGGCTCTTGCCTCAGCTATCTTATCCTTTGCATCCTGCTTGATTTCCTGAAGGCGTTCATTCTCTCTTACCTTTGCCGTACCTTTAAGCTTATCGGTAATATTATCCCGCAGTCCCTCGTACTCGTCGGAATAGCTGTCCATCTCCGCAAGATCGTCGCAGGTTACGAAAACCTGAGTATATACCTCGGTCTTGAAGTTTTCCTTCGGGATGTACAGCATCATACTTACAGAGCCTGTACCTATAGTGGTATTTCCACGCTCCGTATCGGAAATGAACATCGGAGTATCAAATCTGCCGACTACCGTATATTCGGTATTCTTCAGCGTATCCGATACGTCAAAGGAGCTGTCGCCGCTGAGAGTTATCTTATCACCAAGCTCGTAGCCGGTTACCAGCTTGCCTGCGTCTACAAGACATTCGTTTTCATTTTCAGGGAATCTGCCCTCGGTGAGCCATAATGAGCTGTGGGCGTTGTTTTCGCCAAGCTCGTCAAGAGAATAGACTCTTGCCACCTTATCAGAGCCTTCGGAACCGATAAAGGTATCGGTGAAATAGCCGGGGTAAATATCAAGTCCGTCTATCTTTTCCAGCTCTTCAATATCCTTTTCGCTGAAGCCATAGGTGGAAACAAGTCTGAAATCCATCAGATTCTGTTCATCATAATAACTGTCCGCAGTCATTCTCATATCGGGAGCAGATGCAAGCAGTCCCGAAAAGAAGCCTGTGCCGATGGCAATTATTCCGAAAATGGAGAAAAAGCGGTTTTTCGTCTTTTTGATTTCCGAAAATGCATTTTTCAGCATTGTATTTTTCATAAGCAGTAACCCCTTACCATTCTATCTCTTCTACGGGGGTGGGATTTTCGTTTACGATTATCTCACGCACCTTACTGCTTTTCATTCTTATAACTCTGTCAGCCATAGGACATATTGCAGAGTTGTGGGTAACCAGTACCACCGTCATATTTTCCTCTCTGCAGGTATCCTGTAAAAGCTTTAATATCATTTTACCCGTGTTATAGTCCAGCGCACCGGTCGGCTCGTCGCAAAGGAGGAGCTTAGGCTTCTTTGCAAGCGCTCTTGCTATAGCTACTCTCTGCTGCTCGCCACCTGAAAGCTGGGCTGGGAAATTGTTCATTCTTTCGGCAAGTCCGACCTTTTTCAGTATCTCCTCTGCAGGGATAAAATCCCTTACCGTCTGGGTAGAAAGCTCGATATTCTCCTTCGCGGTAAGATTCGGGATAAGGTTATAGAACTGAAAGATAAAGCCTATATCAAATCTTCTGTAGGAAATAAGCTCTTTTCTGCTGTAGGCACTTATCCTTGTGCCATCTACGTAAAAGTCACCCGACGTTGCCGTATCCATACCGCCTAAAATATTAAGTACTGTAGTCTTACCGCTACCCGACGGGCCTACAACTATCGCAAATTCGCCCTTTTCAATCTCAAAGCTTACCTTGTCGTTGGCGTTTATGGTTATATCGCCCATATGATACTGCTTTGTTATCTCGTTTAAGGTTATGAAGCTCATATTTTTTTCTTCTCCGTCTTGCCTGTATATTTTTCTCTCTCAGGCATATAATTCTTCTGTTACTATATCCCAACAAACAACTATACTATTATAGTATATCATTTATTGTTCTTATTTGCAAGAAATTTTGTGCCATATTTATAAATTTTTTATATTTTTGAAGGATTTTTATGAATAATTTTCTGCGCTCTCATTTTCTGACTGTTTTCTTTTCGCTGAAAAGGTATTTCTGGGTGCTTTTACTCCCGGTTGTAAGGACTGTTTTAGCCTTCGGCTTTGACTATCAGAATGCCTTTAAAGGGTACGAAGCAGATATAACCATTCTGTCGGTGCTGTTTCTTTATGCCCTTTCACGCTGGATATCTACCTTTCTTATGATAGGAGAAAATAACGTCAGCTTTAAAAAGGGCGTATTCTTCAAAAAAAGTATAACTGTACGTGATGAAAATATAAGCTGTATCAAGCTGTGGAGCAACCCGTTTTCTGTAATATTTTCGTGTTTTATACTAAAAGTATACGAAAATCCCTCAAAAAAGCCCATTATAAGCATTTATGTCACAAAAAATACCGCAGAAAAAATAAGGGAAAAATATTTTCCTGACGAAAAAAGCTTTCGTAGTTACAGATCGAAGCCCTTTCTCTACGCTCTTGTATTCGGCAACAACAAGGGTGGCTTTCTGCTGGTATCGGCACTCTTTTCCTTTTCAGGCATCATCACCGGCAGAACCATCAGAAAGCTCGCTCAGGATAATTTATCGGCAATCTCAGGGTACCTGCAGGATATACCCTCCTTTCTGCTGTTTATCGGAATTGCTCTTATCGTAATAAGGACTATTTCGCTTTTTCTTGAGGCGGCCTCTGTTTCATATATGAAAATACGTGAACAGAAGGATTCTGTCCTGATAAAAAGGGGATTTTTCAAAAAAATCCTCTGTCGGATAAACGTGAAAAAAGAAAATATAGGTTATATTTTGCAGACAGAAAGTATATTTTTTAAGAATATATACTCTATGTATATAGGTCTTGTCGGTTTTGGCGAGGGTAGATACGACAGCTCTCTGCTTTTTCCGATTGCATACAAAAACGGCAAGGAGCATCCTGAAAACGCCGTCCGTTCTCCTGCAAGAGCAATTTCAAGCTATATCACAAAATGGATAGTAATTTCTGCGGTTTCGTTATTTGCCTGCATCACAGCTCTTATACTCGGTCTGTCCCTTATTTTCTTTATTATTTTTCTGTTTTCTGCGCTCACCTCATTGTTCATTATTTTTCTTAACGTGAACAAATGGAGGTATAGCTATATCTCGGTAAAAGGAGAAAATATCGAGGTTTGTCGATTGCAGGGAGTAAAGAAATATAAATATATTACAGAGCGTAAAAAATGCTGTAAAATTCAGATTAAACAGAATATATTTCAGAAAAGGCGGGATATTGCCGATTTATGCCTTTATTTACGTGGCTTTAATAACAAAAAAGTGAGAATAAGGCATATAGAGATGGGAAAATGTATGAAAATCATATAAATGCGCTGATTTTTCTTGACAACACACCTTATATATGCTAAAATAGAATCTGGAAAATTCCCTTATCAAGAGTGGTTTACATTTCTTTAAAAGAAAAGGAGTCAGGCTCCGTAAACCCAGCAACCGTTTCACTATTTATAAAGGCTCAGGTGAAAAATGGTGCTAATTCCTACGGTATTACCGAGAGATAAGGAGCAAGCCACAGAAGGTACGCTCCGAAAGGGGCTTTTTTTAATGGAAAAACAAAAAAAGAAAGGAAAAACAAGATGTCAAGATTTTTATTCACATCAGAAAGCGTAACAGAGGGACACCCCGACAAGATCTGCGATCAGGTTTCAGACGGTGTTCTTGACGCTATTTTAGAGCAGGACAAGATGGCAAGAGTTGCCTGCGAAACTGCAACAACAACAGGTATGGTACTCGTAATGGGCGAGATTACAACAACAGCGGATATCGATATCCCCAAGATCGTAAGAAACGTAGTCAAGGAAATCGGCTATGACAATGCAGAATACGGTTTTGACTGCAACACCTGTGCGGTACTTACTTCTATTGACGAGCAGAGCCCTGATATTGCAATGGGCGTAAACAACGCTCTTGAAGGCAGAAGCGAAAATGCCTGCGATACCGGTGCGGGCGACCAGGGTATGATGTTCGGTTATGCCTGCGACGAGACAAAGGAGCTTATGCCCTTATCCATCTCTTTAGCTCACGCTTTATCCAAGAAGCTTACAGAGGTAAGAAAGTCAGGCGAGCTCAGTTATCTTCTTCCCGACGGCAAGACTCAGGTAACAGTCGAATACATAGACGGCAAGGCGGCAAGAATCGATACTATCGTAGTATCCTCCCAGCACAAGGCTTACATAGATATGAAGGTGCTTGAAAAGGATATTATCGAAAAGGTAGTAAAGACTACTGTTCCCGCAGAGCTTCTTGATGAAAATACAAAGTACCTCATCAACCCCACAGGCAGATTCGTTGTAGGCGGTCCTCAGGGCGACAGCGGCGTTACAGGCAGAAAGATCATCGTTGATACCTATGGTGGCGTAGGCAGACACGGTGGCGGTGCCTTCTCAGGAAAGGACCCCACAAAGGTTGACAGAAGTGCGGCTTATGCGGCTCGTTACGTAGCAAAGAACATCGTAGCGGCTGGTATCGCAAAGCGTTGCGAGGTTCAGCTGGCATACGCTATCGGCGTTGCAAAGCCCGTATCAGTTTTAATTGATACCTTCGGCACAGGCGTAACCAGTGACCACATCATTGCCGACGCAGTAAACAAGGTATTCGATTTAAGACCTGCGGCTATCATCGAAGCTCTCGATTTAAGAAATACAAAGTACCGTCCCTTAGCGGCATACGGTCATATGGGCAGAGAGGATCTCGGCGTAGCCTGGGAAAAGACAGATAAGGCGCAAGCGCTCAAAACAGCTCTCGGTATGTAATTCAGATACTAAGCCGTCTGTACAGGCGGCTTAATATTCCGACTATAAAATGACAAAAATTTAACAGGAGGCATTATGTCCTTTGACGAAATACTGGCAAAAATAAGCGAATTTGTCTGGGGCTTACCGCTGATAATACTCATCATGGCAGTAGGCATCCTGCTCACCGTCCGCTTAAAGCTGTTACAGATAATAAAGCTACCCAAAGCCTTCAAGTTCATGTTCAAGGATGAAGAAGGAGGCAAGGGCGAGGTATCAAGCTTCGGTGCGCTGTGCATAGCTCTTTCCGCTACCATCGGTACGGGTAACATCGTTGGTGTTGCAACCGCAATTGCGGCAGGCGGTCCGGGTGCTTTATTCTGGATGATAGTAGCCGCTTTCTTTGGCATGGCTACAAAATATGCCGAAGGTCTGCTGGCGGTAAAATACCGTACCGTAGATAAAGACGGACACATTCTCGGTGGTCCCTTCTACTACATAGAAAAGGGACTGGGAAAGAAATTCAGATGGCTTGCGAAGTTATTCGCCATATTCGGAGTTCTTGCAGGTCTGCTGGGTATCGGTACTATAACCCAGTGCAATGGTATAACCGACGTGGTACAGAGCTTTTTCGATCCTGAAAAGACAAGTATGATAAACCTCCTCGGCACAGATTATTCCGTGGCGGCTCTTATAGGAGGCGCAGTAGTAACGGTATTTGCGGCGCTGGTTATCATCGGCGGTATCAAGAGAATAACCAAGGTATCCGAATTCGTAGTACCCTTTATGGCAATTATTTACGTAGTAACCTGCCTTACCCTTCTTATTTCCAATATTGAACATATCCCCGCCGCCTTCGCCACTATATTCGAGGGTGCATTCAACCCTGCAGCTGTAACGGGTGGTGCGATAGGCTCTATGATAGTAGCAATGCAGAAGGGTGTTGCAAGAGGCATTTTCTCCAACGAATCAGGTCTTGGCTCAGCTCCTATAGCGGCGGCAGCGGCAAAAACAAACGAGCCTGCAAGACAGGGTCTCGTATCTATGACGGGTACCTTTATTGATACTATCGTCATCTGCACAATGACCGGGCTTTCAATAGTAATCACCGGCGCATGGCAGGCTACCGATGCGGCAGGCAAGGTGCTGGAGGGTGTAAACGTTACGGCATACGCCTTTGACCACGGTCTGTGGTTCTTACCCGAAAGCGTTACAAGCTTCATACTTATGATGTGTCTTGCCTTCTTTGCCTTCACGACAATACTCGGCTGGAATTATTATTCCGAGCGTTGCCTTGAATATCTGTGGGGCAACCGCAAAAAGGAACTTGCTCTTAAAATATTCAAATTTCTTTACATTGCGGCAATATTCAGCGCTCCCTATCTTACCGCCTCTGCGGTATGGAGCATTGCCGACATCTGCAACGGACTTATGGCATTCCCGAACCTGGCGGCATTGTTCTTACTCAGCGGTGTTGTGGTAAAGGAAACAAAGGATTTTATCGCAAGGGATAAATTCAACACAAAACGTGAAAAGCTTAAAAAGGCTGAAAGTAAGAATTAAATAAAGATGATTTATACGGGGCGTCCGGGAGGTCGCCCCCTACATTTCCCACCAATATTATGGGGTACGTGTAGGGGACGGCGTCCCCGACGTCCCGTTTTTATCCTCGACGTCCCGTTATTTATATTACACCAATCCCCTGTCAAATTGAAATTTGACGGGTTGCACCATCAAAAAATGTGGTAATTTATGCGGGGCGTCCGGGAGGCCGCCCCCTACGGACGTGGTTTATAATATTGTGATAATATTGCCATAAACACCGATGAAAACGGGATTTGTAATGCCTTGCCCACAAAAATTTATAGGGGAAATGTAGGGGTCGGCGAGCAGAATTGCGGCACCCTTCAGGGCATGTCCTCTGATGACCCGCCGCCGCAGGCGGAATTTAAAATCCATCAATTGCCAAAGGCAATTGATTCCACAACTTCGTGCGTAGCACGAAACATCACTCCGACGGAGTCGGAACATCACACGGCGTAGCCGTGCATCACTTCGTGCAAAGCACGAAACATCACTTTGAAATTTGTCCCCGACAAATTTCAACATGTCGCTTGATTTTATATCAGATATATGTTACAATCTCATTATAACAAAATACTATAACAAAGGAGATAAGCCTATGACTCTGCAACAGCTTAAATATATGGTCACCATTGCCGAAAAGGGTAATATAAGCCGTGCGGCGCAGGAGCTTTTTATATCCCAGCCAAGCCTTACAAATTCTATCAAGGAGCTTGAAAACGAGCTACAGTTCACCGTCTTTGAAAGAACCAACAAGGGTGTTATAGTATCTGCAAGAGGAAGTGAATTTCTGGGCTATGCAAGGCAGGTGCTTCAGCAGTACGGTTTGCTTGAGGAAAGGTATCTTAAGCACAGCGGAACAAGTCCCCACTTTTCCGTTTCAACCCAGCACTATCCCTTTGCGGTAAAAGCCTTTGTAGAGGTCATCAAGCAGTTTGATTCCGCCCACTACGATTTTATGCTGAGAGAAACCCAGACCTATGAAATCATAGACGACGTAAGCCGAATGAAAAGCGAGATAGGAATACTCTATAAATCAAAAGCAAACGAGCCTATCATAGATAAGCTGTTAAAGCAGTATTCTCTTTCCTTCGAGGAGCTTTGCACCCTGTCGCCCAAAGTCTTTATAAGCTCCATGCACCCCCTTGCAAAAAAGGATGCGCTGACGCTTGAAGAGCTTTCCGACTACCCCTATCTCTCCTTTGAACAGGGTGAGCATAATTCCTTCTACTATTCAGAGGAAATTTTAAGCGAATACATTAGACCGAAAAATATCAAGATAAGCGACAGAGCCACTTTATCAAATCTGCTTATCGGTCTTGACGGATATACCATCGGTACGGGTATCATAAACGAGGACTTAAACGGCAAGGATATTATATCAAAGCCGCTTATCAGCGACGAGGAAATAAAGATAGGAATTATTACGAGAAACAACGTGCAGTTATCCGTCTATGCCCGCACCTACATCGGGATAATAAAAAGCCTGATATAACTAAAAGCTATATCAAACATCACAATTATATATTTTACATATCGCAGGATATGTGGTATTATAAGCTTAACGAAAAGAAAGGACGCTGAAATTCAGCGCAGGTGGTAAAAATGGATACACATATTGATACAAAATGCCTTCACACAGGCTGGACACCAAAGCAGGGTGAGCCAAGACAGCTCCCCATCTATCAGAGCACAACCTTCAAGTATGATACAAGCGACGCTATGGGCAAGCTTTTCGACCTTGAGGCAAGCGGCTACTTCTACACCCGTCTGCAGAATCCCACAAACGACAGTGCGGCGGCAAGAATCTGCGCACTTGAGGGCGGTTATGCGGCAATGCTGACATCTTCAGGTCAGGCGGCAAACTTCTTCGCTATCTTCAATATATGTGAAGCCGGCGACCACTTCATTTCCTCTTCTGCAATCTACGGCGGAACCTACAACCTCTTCGGCGTTACGATGAAGAAGATGGGTATCGAATGTACCTTTGTTGATCAGAATATTTCTGAAGAAGAGCTTTTAAAGCTTGTTCGTCCCAACACAAAGGCTATCTTCGGTGAAACCATCACAAACCCCACAGTAACAGTATTTGATTTTGAAAAGTTTGCAAGAGTTGCTCACAAGGTGGGCGTTCCCCTTATCATAGACAACACCTTTGCAACACCTATAAACTGCCGTCCCTTTGAATGGGGTGCAGACATCGTTACCCACTCCACAACAAAGTACATCGACGGTCACGGCGTAAGCGTAGGCGGATGCATTGTTGACAGCGGTAACTTTGACTGGGATAAGTATGCAGATAAATTCCCCGGTCTTACAACTCCCGACGAATCCTATCACGGAATCACTTATACGACAAAGTTCGGCAAGGCGGCATACATCACAAAGGCTACCTCCCAGCTTATGAGAGACTTTGGTTGCATTCAGTCACCTCAGAATGCGTTCTATATCAACATCGGTCTTGAAACTCTCCACCTTCGTATGAAGAGACATTGTGAGAATGCCCTGAAGGTAGCAACCTACTTAAAGAATAACGAAAAGGTTGCCTGGGTACACTACCCTGATTTAGAGAGCGATGATTACAATGCACTTGCAAAGAAGTATCTGCCCAATGGCTCCTGCGGTGTAATGTGCTTTGGTATCAAGGGCGGCAGAGATAAGTCCATCAAGTTTATGGACAGCTTAAAGCTCTGCACTATCGCAACTCACGTTGCGGACAGCCAGACTTGTCTTTTACACCCTGCAAGCCACACTCACAGACAGATGTCCGACGAGCAGTTAAGAGAAGCAGGCGTAGCTCCCGATCTTATCAGATTATCAATCGGTCTTGAAAATGCAGACGATATCATAAAGGATATCGAGCAGGCGTTAGAGCTTGTTTAAAATTTTAGAGGCTGTAAAAAGCGAAAGTTTTTACAGCCTCATATTTTTGCAAATTGGGGTTTTGCAGCGAGTCGCCGATGACACCTCATCCGTCAAATGACACCCTGTGTCATTTGACACCTTCTCCTCGAGGAGAAGGCTTTAAAGGTGCATCCCCTCTATAAAGCGGGAATTAAAGGCTTCTCCTTGAGGAGAAGCTGTCACCGAAGGTGACTGATGAGGTGTTTGCGCCGAAACACAACCCACCGTCAAACCGAAATTTACCGATAGATTTTCCCAAGAAAAAAAGGCGTTCTCCGAACGCCTTTTAAATCTATCAACTGCAAAGCAGTTACTTCACCTTGAACGTAAAATCATATTTTACATTCAATTCACGCTACCGACTGGGCAGGCATTGATAAGAAAAGATATGTAGCGTATGCAATGTACAATGCCACAAAAGTTCCGCCCGCTATTCTGTTTATCTTCTTTGTTGCGACACAGATGATAAAGAGAAGCACGGTAATACCAAGCAGAAACAGCATATCAACGTATCCGCCTGCAGGAACAGGTACTTCATGTATAACCGCCGTTGTGCCCAGTATAAAAAGAATATTAAAAATATTGGAGCCGATGATATTACCAAGAGCCATATCGCTACTGCCCTTCTTTGCGGCAACAAGGGACGTTACAAGCTCGGGAAGTGAAGTGCCGAGAGCCACAACGGTAAGACCGATGATTGCCTCACTTATACCGCAGGCTGCGGCAATCTTTTTTGCCGCTTCTACCGCCATATTGCCGCCGAATACGATAACCACCGCACCGCCTATTGTATATAAAATACTCTGCCACCAGGGGAGTATCTTTATCTTGCTTTCGCCGTCGCCTGCACCTGATTTTCTGTAGGCGATTGCGGCACGGACTGCAAGGAAAATATAAAACACAAAAATAACCAGGAATATGATACCTGCGATAAGACCGACCTTATCACCGAAGAGAAGAGCCATAGCAGGTAAAAGTACCGCTGTAAGTAAAAGCACGGGGAAATCTCTCTTGAACATTGACTTATCAACCGCAAGAGGAACAATAAGTGCGCTGATGCCTAAAATGATAAGTATGTTTAAAATATTGGAGCCTACAACGTTACCCATAGCGATTTCAGTAGAACCGCCAAGAGCCGCTGATACGCTTACCGCAAGTTCGGGTGCGCTTGTTCCCATTGCAACGATGGTAAGACCAACGATAATATCGGGTATCTGTAGCTTTCTTGCTATAGAGCCGCTACCGTCAACGAAGAAATCCGCTCCCTTTATAAGCAGGGCAAAGCCTACTACAAGAAGGAGTACCTGAAGTAAAATTTCCATAATAACCTCCGAAAAATCAAAACTGCATTAATTATAGCACAGCTTATAAATTTTTACAAGTATTTTTTTCAATATAATGAAATTCAGCCGTTCTTTCCCATGAAGAAACGTTTTAACACGGCAATAGGCTACCATAATAAAAAATATTTTAAAAAACTATTGTATTTTACAAGCGTTTAATGTATAATTACATCATTACGGTGTTTTTTCCGTTATTCTATATTCTTAAAACGAAAGGAACATAAAGTTATGGGAAAAGCTTTAATTATCGGTGCAGGCGGCGTAGCAGGTGTAGTTGTACACAAGTGCTGTCAGAACAGCGAGGTTTTTACAGAAATCTGTATCGCATCCCGCACAAAGTCAAAGTGTGACGCACTCAAAAGTCAGGTAGAGGCAAAGGGAACAAAGACGGTAGTTACAACCGCACAGGTTGACGCTG
This sequence comes from Ruminiclostridium sp., assembly GCA_017465545.1. Lineage (GTDB taxonomy): Bacteria > Bacillota > Clostridia > Oscillospirales > Ruminococcaceae > Ruminiclostridium_E. The sequence goes on along the minus strand of JAFTVY010000034.1, from coordinate 14,640 downwards.
ATAACGTACCCGAGCTTGTTGCCCTTATAAATAAGGAGAAGCCTGATATCGTAATAAACGTTATACTCCCCTATCAGGATCTCACCATTATGGACGCTTGTCTTGAAACAAAGACAGACTATGTGGATACCGCAAACTACGAGCATCCCGATACGGCTAAATTCGAATACAAGTATCAGTGGGCATATCGTGAGAAGTTTGAAAAGGCAGGCATCACAGCTCTGCTCGGCTCAGGCTTTGATCCCGGTGTTACAGGCGTTTTCTGTGCCTATGCCCAGAAGCATTATTTTGATGAGATACACTACATAGATATTCTCGACTGCAACGGCGGTGACCACGGTTACCCCTTCGCAACAAACTTCAATCCTGAAATCAATATCAGAGAGGTAAGCGCCAAGGGTAGCTATATCGAAAACGGCGAGTGGGTAGAAACCGAGCCTATGGAGATAAAGAGAGTCTATGACTTTGAAGAGGTGGGCGAAAAGGATATGTACCTTTTACACCACGAGGAATTAGAATCCCTTGCTCTCAATATAAACGGCATAAAGAGAATCCGTTTCTTTATGACCTTTGGTCAGAGCTATCTTACACATTTAAAGTGTCTTGAAAACGTTGGTATGACGTCAATCAAGCCTATTATGTACGAGGGTAAGGAGATAGTTCCCCTGCAGTTCTTAAAGGCTGTTTTACCCGATCCCGCATCCTTAGGTCCCAGAACGGTTGGTAAGACAAATATCGGCTGTATCTGTCAGGGCGTAAAGGACGGAAAGCCTGTAAATTACAAGGTATTCAACGTATGCGATCATCAGGAATGCTACAGAGAGGTAGGCTCTCAGGCTATAAGCTACACCACCGGCGTACCTGCTATGATAGGTGCAATGATGGTTATGACCGGCAAGTGGAAGAAGCCCGGCGTCTACAATATCGAAGAATTCGATCCCGATCCCTTTATGGAGGCTCTTAACAAGTGGGGACTCCCCTGGAGAGAGGATTTCGATCCTGCGCTTGTTGACTGAATATAAATTAACACCCGTGAGTAGGACAAAGCTTACTCACGGGTGAGGTTTTATGTACTCAAGGTCTATGAACCATTTTGAAAAACGCTGTAGCGTCAGTTACGTGAAGAAGGAGAAAGCTCCGACTGCAACACCTCTCCTTTATCCATCTCCTGCACAGTATCGCACAGCACGGAAATATCCTCGCTGTTGTGGGAGGCTATGAGGATAGTCTTTCCCCGCTCCTTTAAATCAAGAAGATACGTTCTCATATCCTTTACGCCGTCCTTGTCAAGTCCGTTGAAGGGTTCGTCAAGGATAAGTATTTCAGGATCTTCCATTATAGCCTGAGCAAGTCCGAGGCGCTGGCGCATACCAAGGGAATATTTGCGGACGTGACGCTTTAAATCAGGGTCAAGTCCGACTTTTTTCATTGTATCTCTTATTTTGTTTTTATCTGCTTTTTTGTTAAGATCGGCAAGCAGCTTTAAATTTTTGTATCCGCTGTAATAGGGGATAAATCCCGGTGTTTCAATGATTATACCCATATTTTTCGGAAAGTCACAGTCCTTGCCGACTATCTCACCATTCACCTTTATTTCGCCGCTTGTAGGCTTTACAAAGCCACAGATGCATTTCATAAGCATTGTCTTACCGCTACCGTTTCTGCCGATGAGTCCGTGAATCTTGCCTTTGTCAAAGGTGAGGTTTATGTTTTTAAGAATAGAAGTCTTTGTTATTGTTAAGCAAACATCATTTAATACAATCATTTATATTTACACCTCCGACAAAATACTATCGTAATCAAACTTTTTCAGTGAAATTACAGAAAAAATCAGCAAGGATGTAATAATAATTGCAAAGTAAAGTGCAGAATAAAAAACCGGGAAAATGGGTTCACGTAAAAATTCTGTAAAATGTAACCATACTATCGAGTGCGCCATAGGGAACATCCACATCATCTCAGAATTTATTGAACAAAGCGCCGAGCCAAAAGCTATTAAAAAACCACATATAATAATTCCTGCTGTTTTTCTTTTCGAAATTGAAAACGCAAGTAAAATCATTCCAAGAAGGAATAAGTAAGCAACAACAAAAATTGTACTCTCAACAAAAGCGGCAGAGAGAGTCATTTGATTATACAGATTTTCAGGGAGAAGTTGAACACCGAAATTGCCACTCTGCTCAGGAAACTCTGATACGAATTTTGTCGCTACAAGACTCCACTCTTCACCAATAAATCCGCTTGTAACAGCACCTGCTACAGAAAATACAAATATAAGCAGAATATATGATACAGTCATCATAAAAAGTTTTAAGAGTTGTCCGCAAAGCCAATTTTTCTTACCAACACGAAAAATGAAACTAATTGTAGAGTTGTCTATTTGCGGAAAATCAGAAATTAATGTTAAGTAGCCCAGCGGAATTATCAAAAGTAACATTCCGGAATTTAGTATCGCTATAAAAGGTTCGAGCACATTTATCGGCTCTCCCATGAGTTCTGCATTTGCTTTTATCGGTTCTATCGCAAAGGAATAAATGAACACGCAAAGGCATAAAACAATTATCATTTTGGAATCAAACATCCATTTTTTGAATTCTATCCATGCGCACAAAATAGATTTATTGAAGCTTAACTTATTCATTTATTATCCACCTTTGTCTATTCGATGTTCCATAATAAGTATGTATCCCACAAGTATAAGAAACGAAGAAATAAGAGTGACTGCAATAGTCGAAAAAAGTAATGAATCTGCTTTAAGATAAGGGATTTGAGACGGTGCATAACTTTCAAAAGGAAAAACGAGTTTGTAAAATTCGTAATCGGGCGTATTGATGACGATCTTTTTTGTTGCTGTATCCAACATAAAACGCAATAAAAACGGAACGCAAAGAATCAAATATTTATTGTGACAAAACGAACTCAGAAAAAAAGCCGGCATCGTGCTTACGCACCCATAAATAAATGACGAAAAAAGTTTTTTACATACTTCAAGAAATACTCCTTCGGGAGCATAATATTCAAAATTCATATGAGGATAGCTTTCTATTCCAGGAAAAACACAAAACGAAATTATTCCGAAAATGAAAACACCAAGTGCTATACCCAATCCACCACTAAAAAAAGCACTGATATACTTTGATAAATAAAACTTTATTTTGTGGGTGCGGAAGATTGAAAACCGAATATTACCACTGTTTCTTTCTGCACACTGTGAAAACACAAAAGGAAATGATGCCAGAACAGGCAGAAACATTGCTGAATAACCAGAAAGAGCACTTTTGTAAATTTTAAGAGAATTGAACGAGCTGTCTTCAGCGATAAATGACATATCAAACTTTAAGAGCACTTCGTATACAGAAAAGCGTTGGTTGTTATATGAATCGACATATGCCGTTTCTGTAAAACAAAGAAGAAAAGTTACAAGTACAGCTATAACAAAACCAAAACTTACAATAGTTTTGCTTAAATCGCATTTTAGTGCTTTAATCATAGGATACCTCGGACTACACTGTTTGAACTGTCCTGAAGGCTTCACCGGTAAGCATATCTACAAAGATGTAATAAAGCCTGTTGGTACTTCCGGTTAATGGCTGCAGAACAAACCTCCAGCACGGTCTTAAGGTTATTTCTCTTCTTTCGTAATCTTCATAATCCGTTGATTGTTTGTCGTCAATTTGCGAAAAGGACTTATATACAGCCGAAACACTTAACACATCAAATTTCATACCCGCTGTAAGATATTTTGAGGTTATTTCTGCTGCATTTTCAAGTGAGATAATTGAAGTTGCCAAATCATTTTCGAAGATATCATACATGGATGCGGGGTTAAGAAATTTGTATCTACAGATAGTGTCTGTTTCACACATGATAAACTCTCCGCAAGCTTCAAATTCGTTTGTGTTATCGTCAATAGTAGAAAAACCAAAAGCCGTATTATCGGGCATAATACAATTATATTTTACACCTTTGTATTCGGGTACAATTCCAAAATAAAAAGCGTGGCAGTTATCGCCTATATCCAGCACGTTAACATTTTGTATGCAAAGCTTGAAAGGAAGCTCTCGCTGTGACACTTCAAATTCAGAAAGGAGTTTTTCTGCACGCTTTACTGCGTCAGCAATAGAAATCTCCTCATTTAACAAGCGGAAAATTTTTTCACATTCGAGATTCTCGGTGCGATAAACCACCGGAAATTGACTCAGCACATCAAAGGAACCGAGACTACGATTAAATTCGCTTCGTTTTGCAAGAATGCCGTTGTCGTAGCACCAAAGAACGCCGTTCAGTATATCCAGATAATTTTCTTTGACCTTATCGCTTGTATGATTGATTCCGGTAGTAGGATGATTTGTAAGAATATACGGGTAATTTTTATCTTTAATCGCCTTGTATTGTTCAAGCGTAGGATATTCTTCTATACGCTGTTCTTCTTCGTGGAATTTTTGCTGAACATCAAAAAATCTTATTTCATTTGCTTTTTCTTCGTCATCGAATGATTCAGGAAAAAGTTCATCCAACCTTTTACACATATAATTATATGCGTCATCGGCTGTTATATCGTAATCGGTTATTTTGTATTGCAACGTGTACACTTCATTTACATCAGGAAATGAAAAGACGGCATCCTGAAAGTTGATGTTATCAAAGTTTTGAAGCTTTAAGCTATTCGTAATTTTCTCAAAGTCATCTTTTACTGAGTTAATTGTCGAAAAGTTATTTTCAGACATATTTGTGCTGTTTTCATTTGAATTTGTACTGCTTTCATAAGAACCTGATGATAAGCCGTCAAGCACCTGCACCTTATTATTATTCATAATAAGGAATACTGAAACTGCCGCAACGCAAATAAACGCGGCTGCTACGGCTACGATTTTTGCTATATGATTTATCTTTTTTTCTTCGCCTTTCATTTCAATAAAATCCTCCGCATTCAGATATTCTCCCGTCAGGTCTTCTGCAGGCAGAAGCTCTGCCGCATCCTCATAATACTTTCTGTCAATGCTGTCTATAGCCACCGACAAAGCGTCGTATATCTTCTTCATAACCTTCTCCCTTCCTTAAAGCTTATAGCCCTTATCTATAAGAAAGCGTTTAAGCTCCTCTCTTGTTCTGTACAGCTTTGTTCCTACCGTGGAATCCTTTATTTTAAGTGCAATAGCGATATTATGAACAGGGGTATTATAGTAATATCTCAGAATAAAGACTCTGCGGTTGGTCTTATCGATAGAAGCCAGAAACTCGTTTACGTAGGTGCCGAGAATATTTCCGTCAAGCTGTTCTTCTATTCCCTTTTCACCTACGAATAAATCCGCCAGCTCCGACAGACTCGTATGCTTTTCGTTATAGCTTATCCTTTCACGCAGTACCTTTACGGCGATATTTCTTACAATGCCGCAAAGATAGGCTTTAAGAGATTTCGGTCTGGCGGGCGGAATCGCATTCCACAGCTGAAAATAGGAATTATTAACGCAAGCCTCTGCCTCATCCTCGTCCCCGGTTATATTGTTGGCTACCCTTCTGCACAGTCTTCCGTATTTGTTATCGGTATGTGTAAGTGCCTGTTCATCCCGACTGAACAGCATTTCTATAATCTGCTCATCACTTATGCTCAAGCTACTCATCTCCTTTTATGTCCTTCTACTTAATAAGTGGGTTTTTAAGGGTAAAATATTCCCGTTTTATGATAACTTTTTTTAAAAATTTCAGAATATATCAAATCAGCGGTGATGCAAGGCTCACCGCTGACTATTTATTGCTTTATCTGATTATGCCTTGGCGCTTTACCGAAGTGCTTTACGTAGGCTCTGTAGAATACCGAATAATCCTTAAAGCCACAGCCTTCCGCAGTTTCCTGCGCAGATATGCCGTTTTTAAGCATTTCCCTTGCCATAGTAAGGCGTTTTTTCGTTATATATTCCCAGGGAGCGGCACCCGTAGCCTGCCTGAAAACACGGCTTAGCTGGGAGGTGCTTAAATAAAATCGTTCTGCCAGCACAGGTACTGAAATATCCTCGGTAAGATGCTCATTGACGTAGGTTACGATACGCTGAGCCGTACTCTGTTTTTTCGGCTTTGATTTTTTCTTATCATTCCAGGCACGGTAGATTATATCAAGCAAGGTTATAAGGTGGGTATTTATAGTAAGCCTTTTTGCATAGTCGTCACTATCACTGCACATTTCGGAAAATAGTTTATTTACAAGCTCTGCGTCAAATTCGGACTCGGAAAACATATTATCCTTACCGAGTGCTCTTGCAGTAAAGGGAGTAAGAAGGCGAAGCTCGGGATCGATATTCTTTACAAGCTCCAGCGGAAAGTTTACCGCATATCTTTCATATGTACTTTTTCCGTTTATTTTCGGAGCATGAGCTTCGGCAGGTCGGATTATCATAAGACTGCCTTCACAAAGCGGATATTTTGAGCCTTCTACAAGATACTCCACGTCACCAGATACAAAAAAGTATATTTCGCACTTATCGTGTATGTGCATGGTAAAGCTCTTTTCGTCAGGCTCGTCATCCCTGGCGTGGCGTATATAGATATCTTCAAAGCTGTATTCCTTCAGCATACTATCACCTCTTTTCCGTATTGTAACATATAATGCGCCAATTTGCAATATTTTATCTCCAAAAGACAATGGAAATTACAAATAATCCGTGATACAATAGAGGCAACAAATAAAACGGAGGTACTCACAATGAGCTTTAAACTTGCGGCATTTGCCGACGAAGCAGACGGCAGAATATCACGTCAGATAGAGGCGATGACCGAAAACGGTATAAGCTTTCTTGAAATAAGAGGAGTTGACGGACAGAACGTTTCCGAAATCACTCCCGAAAAGGCAAGAGAGGTCAGAAAACAGCTTGACGATGCGGGACTCGGCGTCTGGTCACTCGGTTCACCCTACGGTAAAACGGGTATGGGAGACGGCTTTGAAGAGCATCTTGAAGCCTTCCGCAGAGGACTTGAGCTTGCGGATGTACTCGGCGCAAAGCATATCAGAATGTTCAGCTTCTACGTTCCGTCAGGTGAGCAAGAAAATTACAAGGAAGAGGTATTCAGAAGACTCGCCTGCTTTATTGAAGCCGCAAAGAACAGCGACGTTATTCTTTGCCACGAAAACGAAAAGGGTATCTACGGCGATATGGCTGTACGCTGTGCAGAGATACACAAAGAATTCCCTCAGCTAAAGGCGGTATTCGATCCCGCAAACTTTATTCAGTGCGGTCAGGATACTGTAAAGGCGTGGGAAATGCTATCCCCGTACGTTGAATATATGCATATAAAGGACGCTATGGCAGACGGCTCGGTAGTACCCGCAGGAAAGGGTATAGGAAATCTTCCTTACCTTCTTTCACAGTACAAGGGCGAGGTGCTGACGTTAGAACCTCACCTGTCGGTATTCGATGGCTTTGACAAGCTGGAGGCAGACGAAAAGACAAAGATGGGTTATTGCTACCCTTCATCCCGTGTAGCATTTGACGCCGCAGTAAACGCACTTAAAGAGCTTATATAAGGAGAGTATATATTATGAATAAGATAAGACTTGGTATCGTAGGACTTGGCAATATGGGTAGCGGACACTTCTACAACGTTTTCGGTGGCAAATGCCCCTCTGTAGAAATTACCGCAGTATGTGACCTTATCCCTGAAAAGATGGAAAAGGCAAAGGAGCATCCCGAGGTAGCCTGCTTTACAGACTATATAGAAATGTTAGACAGCGGTCTTGTGGACGCTGTGCTTATTGCAGTGCCCCACTACGATCACCCCACCATTGCGAAGGAATGCTTTAAGAGAAATATCAACGTACTTACAGAAAAGCCTGCAGGCGTTTACGCAAGACAGGTAAGAGAGATGAACGAGGCGGCGGACAAAGCTGGCGTAAAGTTTGGTATTATGTTCAATCAGCGTACAAATCCTATGTTTGCAAAAGCCCGTGAAATAGTTCAGAGCGGTGAGCTTGGCGAGCTTAAAAGAATGGTATGGATAATCACAAACTGGTACCGCACCCAGGCATATTACGATTCAGGTAGCTGGAGAGCAACCTGGAACGGTGAGGGCGGCGGCGTACTGCTCAATCAGGCACCTCACAACCTTGACTTATGGCAGTGGATATTCGGTATGCCTAAAAGAGTCAGAGCCTTCTGCGAATTCGGAAAATATCACAATATCAAGGTTGAGGACGACGTAACTATTTTCGGTGAATACGAAAACGGTGCTACTGCAACCTTCATCACAACCACAGGTGACGCCTGCGGTACAAACAGACTTGAAATCACAGGCGACAAGGGTAAGATAGTAGTAGAACACGGCAAGCTCTGCTGGTGGAAATCAGACGTTCCCGAGCGTGAATTCTGCTTTACCTCAAAGGAAGGCTTTGCTACTCCCTCAAACACCTACGAGGAATTTACCGCTCCCGAACCCGAGGGACATCCCGAGGTACTCGAAGCCTTTGCACAGTCGATCCTTAACGGCACACCTATGATCGCAGACGGCAGAGAAGGTCTTAATTCCCTTTCTATTTCAAATGCGGCTTATCTTTCCACCTGGACAAACGACTGGGCGGAAATCCCCACGGCTGAAGAGCTTTTTGAAAAGCACTTGAACGAGCTTCGTGAGAATGAGAGCTGCTCAAAAAAATAACAGCCGCTCACGGCGAGAGCATAGATAAACTCCGTGAGCGGTGGAAGGTAAGATGGTAATAGAAGCTATACCTGATGCTTGGTGTAACAGCTTGTTACACAATAAGCTCGCTCAGTGATAAATACGCAGTACTGATGCTGATTTTTATAAAACCCTCAGAGATACTGAAAAAGAACAAGGAGGGTGCATTAAAGGTAGTTCTTGCCCGCATTCCCGACACAATAGGAATGCTGCTTGAAAACGCTGTAATCGCCATCAGTCTTGCAAGCTATTCCTTTATCCAGCCGATGATTCTTGTTGTACTGTTCTTTATCGGACTTATCCGCAAAGAGCGTTGTTCAAGGCTGAATCTTATCGGCGGTATCATATGCGTTATCGGGGTAGTTGCTTTTCAGCTTGTATAAACGTCAAGACATAAAAAACCCGCCTGCACAGCACGTGCAGGCGGGTTTACGTTTTCATTAAAGTGCGCCCAGCATAACAAGGGCAAAGTAATCCATATGTCCGCAGTTTTTACAGATAAGTATGCCTGAAGGGATCGAAGAATCAAGACTTGCTCTGCCTAACTGGTCATCTGTCAGAATATTCGCATAGGATACCTCTGTTGCATATTCATCACAACCGCAGAAAGGACAAGTGGCAATATAATTAATCAGCAATTTCCCGAAATGCTACAAAACTCTGATTACAGAAACGTGTTATTCAGATTTTCTTTACCATAATCAGTATAAAAAGGTGGAATATAAATAAAAAAGTTATTTATCTGCCTGTACAACAAAACTGCAACAAGAAAAATTACGGAACGTGATTTTATTCTGTTCATCGTATACCTCCTGTATTTCCTTTTCTTTCATTATACCGCTACGTGAGGAGGTTTTCAATGAGGTTTTGCACCTTGTTTATTGCATATCGTATCGTTTATATCCTACGTTTCATTTTGCCTTGCTCATTTTCGGAAGTCGGATGACGTTACCTGATAGAGTATCAGCCTATTCTGTTTTTCAGCGCAAGAATCTGCTCCTCGATCCTTTTTATGACCTTGATAAAAAATTCATCGCTTTCACCCGTAGGATCGGGAAGTCCCCAGTTATCGTCAAAGTCTCTGCCAATATAAGGACAGCCCACGTCACAGCCCATTGAAATTGCAATGTCAGGCGACGGGATTTTATCAAAGGTCTTGCTGTACTGCGTAAGCTCCATATCAATATTATACAGCTGTTTCATCAGCCTTACAGCATCCCCGTTTATCTGCGGTTTTGTTTCTGTGCCTGCGGACCAGCTATCAAAAACGTCACCTGCAAGGTGTTTTCCAAGAGCCTCAGCAATCTGACTACGGCAGGAATTATGCACACATATAAAAGCTACCTTTTTCATATCAGCCATTCACCTTCTTCAGTATTTTCGCAATTTCAGCAGGCTTCAAGACCTTTCCCATAGTTGCAACTTGTTCATTGACAACAAGAGCAGGCATACTCATCACGCCGTAAGCCATAACCTTTTCCATATCCGTTATGTATTCTGTATCTGCTGTAATCCCTGTTTCCGCAACCGCCTTTTTAGTATTTTCATAAAGCTTTTTGCAGGAAGCACAGCCTCCGCCTAAAATTTTAATCTTCATAATTTTACCTCCGTTTTATATCAGTATTGATTGAATTAAATTGAAAAAATAGCCTGTAATAATTATTCCGATAACGCAGATTGCCGTGAAAATAGCAAGAAGCTTCGGTTTTACCGCCTTGCGGAGCATAATCAGCGACGGCAGTGAAAGCGTAGTTACTCCCATCATAAATGAGAGGACAACACCGAGTAACGCTCCCTTTGAAAGCAGAGCCTCTGCAATAGGAATTGTTACGAAAATATCGGAATACATCGGAACACCTGCGATCGTTGCAAGTATCACACCGAATGGGTTGTTGCCACCAAGAGCTTTTATAATGAAATCTTCGGGTATCCAGTTGTGAATGACTGCTCCTATACCTACGCCAAGCAGCACATACGGAAATACCTTTTTCGCTGTGCCGCAGACCTGTTCAAACGCATACTTGATACGGTCTTTAAAATGCAGTTCTTCCTGCGGAATATCAAGCTGTTTTCCTTTTCGGATATATTCCTCAACCTGATTTTCAAGGTGCATTTTCTCAATCAGAGTGCCACCTGCGACTGCAATCACAAGTCCCAGCAGTACATATACAACTGCAACCTTCCAGCCGAAAATGCTCATCAGAAATACAAGAGAGCCGAGGTCAACCATAGGCGATGAAATCAGGAAAGAGAATGTTACACCAAGCGGCAGCCCTGCACTTGTAAACCCGATAAACAGCGGTATTGACGAGCAAGAACAAAACGGCGTTACCGTGCCGAGCAGGGCGGCAATAATATTTGCACCGATACCGTGAAATCTTCCGAGGATTTTCTTTGTCCGTTCAGGTGGAAAATAGCTCTGAATATACGAGATAATGAAAATCAAGATGCCGAGTAACACCATAATTTTTATCATATCATAGATGAAGAATTGCAAACTTCCTCCGATTTTTTCGTTTGTGTCCAGACCGAGAGCGTTTAGCAAACTGCCAATCAATCGGTTCAGCCACGCCATTCCGAGAATTTCATTCTGAAAGAAATCCCAGATTGTTTTTAGTGTTTCCATAGGGATAGCTCCTTTCTTAAATAGATATATCTAAACATAGAAATATATCTATGTTTGATACTTTTAAGAAGCCGTGTATTCACACGGCTTGATTTTATTCATAATCAACCAAAACGCCCTCAAGCACCGTAACAGCACTTGCTATCATTTCGGGGCAAATAGTCCCGAACAGATTCTTCTCCTTGATATAAGCAGAATCCTCAGGCTTTGTAAGATCATAGCCCAGCAGATCACGGCATACTATCGAGCCGTTAAGCTCCCTGAAGCGCCTTGTATATTCGGTTGCAATAGCATATGCACGGGATTTCTGCTCGGTATTTCCGACTTCATAATGACCGTATTTAAGTCCTAAAACCATTAACGCTCCTGATACTGCTCCGCACATTTCCCCGTTTCTTGCGCCACCGCCGAACTGAGTACCGAGCATAAGCGTAAGCTTTTCATCAAGTCCGAATTCGGGCGCAAATACCGTGAGTACAGCCTGCGAGCAGTTAAAACCACTTGCAAACAGCTCCAATGCTTTTTCCGATCTTGTCATAATTTTATACCTCACCTTTCAGATATTCAAGATATTCCTGTGCTTTTTCCAAGCCTTCCTTCGAAATAGAATAGTGCATCCATTTACCCTCTTTACGCCCATTGACAATTCCGCTATCGAGAAGTGTTTTCATATGATGCGATAGCGTAGGCTGTGTGATGTTCAGCTCCTCAAGAAGCCTGCAGGCACACTTTTCACCGCCAATCAGAAACTGTAATATCTTAATTCGGTTTTCGTCACATAACGCCTTGAAAATAACAGCTGTCTTTTTAGGATTGAGTTCCATCTGCTTACCTCACATTGATGTTTTTCTATATTATACACAACATATAGAGATTTGTCAATATGTTTTTAGAAAAAATTTTCCGCACCCACTTACGTGAATGCGGTTATTGGTATTAATAAGGTTTTTATATCAGAAAATCAGGAGAGCGTTGCCCGACCGACTTTCCCGACCTTACGTTCAGTCAAGGATTCTTCCGTCTGTGGAAATGGTTACGACTCTCCACGGGATAAATTATCCGCTTTCCTGTAAAGCACGCTTTACGGCATCATTGCCGTTCGTACGCCGACGGCGTCAGTTTCCTCGCCTGCGTGCGTTTTTCATCGTCTGACAGTGTGTAGACAAATGACTTTGTCTACACACTGAGGGCGGCTCCTCGGAGTCGCCCATAAACTTTATAAATCAATTCAGTTGAGTATCGCACCTGACGCTCCGCCCGAAACTAAAGCCGCATAACGTTTGAGATAGCCGGAAAGCTCTTTTTTCTTAGGCGTAAAATTCTTCATTCTTTCAGAAAGAATCGCCTCGTCTACCTTAAGCTCGATAGTATTTTCAGGGATATTTATGCTGATGATATCGCCTTCTTCTACAACGCCTATCATACCGCCTGAAGCGGCTTCAGGTGTTATATGTCCTACGCAAGCACCCCTTGTTGCACCGCTGAAGCGACCGTCTGTGATAAGTGCTACGCTGTTGCCAAGTCCCATGCCCATAATTGCGGAGGTGGGATTCAGCATCTCTCTCATACCCGGACCGCCCTTTGGTCCTTCGTAACGGATAACTACAACGTCCCCTGCTGTTATTTTTCCTGCATTGATCGCCGCTTGTGCTTCCTCTTCAGAGTCAAATACCCTTGCAGGTCCTTCGTGAACGAGCATTTCGGGGAGTACGGCAGAACGCTTTACTACGCTTCCTTCAGGGGCAAGATTACCCTTAAGCACCGCAATACCACCCGTTTCGCTATAGGGATTTTCAATCGGTCTGATAACATTGGTATCAAGATTTACACAGCCCTCTATATTTTCGCCTACGGTTTTTCCGGTTACAGTCATACAGTCGGTATTAAGTAAACCTTTTTTGTTAAGCTCGTTCATTACCGCATAAACTCCGCCTGCTTCGTCAAGGTCCTCCATATAGGTTCTTCCTGCAGGTGCAAGATGACAGAGATTAGGAGTTTTCTTGCTGATACCATTCGCAATATCGAGATTCAGCTCAATACCGCATTCGTGAGCGATTGCAGGGAGATGGAGCATACTGTTTGTGGAACAGCCCAGCGCCATATCAACGGTAAGAGCATTTATAAGCGCTTTTTCAGTCATTATATCACGGGGACGGATATTCTTTTTGACCATATCCATTACCGCAATACCTGCGTGCTTTGCAAGTTCGATTCTTGCAGAGTAAACGGCAGGTATAGTGCCGTTGCCACGAAGTCCCATACCAAGAGCTTCGGTAAGGCAGTTCATTGAATTTGCAGTATACATACCCGAACAGGAGCCGCAGGTGGGACAGGTCTTGCATTCGTATTCATAAAGCTTTGCGTCGTCCATTTTACCTGCGTTATACGCTCCGACAGCCTCAAACATACTTGAAAGACTGGTTTTCTTTCCGTCTACTCTGCCTGCAAGCATAGGCCCACCGCTGACAAAGACTGTAGGAACGTTCACTCTTGCCGCCGCCATTAAAAGTCCCGGCACATTCTTATCGCAGTTAGGTACCATAACAAGTCCGTCAAAGCCGTGAGCCTTTGCCATAGCCTCTGTAGAATCAGCAATGAGGTCACGGGTTACAAGGGAATATTTCATTCCCGTATGTCCCATAGCTATGCCGTCGCATACTGCGATTGCAGGGAATACTATAGGCGTACCGCCTGCCATAGCAACGCCGAGCTTTACGGCGTTTACTATCTTATCAATATTCATATGACCGGGTACTATTTCATTATAGGAGCTTACTATACCGATAAGAGGTCTTTTCTGCTCCTCCTCGGTAAGACCGAGGGCGTGGAACAGACTTCTGTGCGGTGCGTTATGTACTCCGTCAACTACGTTTTCCTTTGACATAAAAATTCTCCTTAATTGTTGATAAGCTTATCCTCATCGCTCCAGCTGTAAAGCTTGCGGATATCAGCGCCTACTACTTCGGAAGGATGCTCGCTTGCCGCCTTTCTCATAGCGCCAAAATTTTCCTGCTTACCTTCTCGCATTTCGCTTAAAAATTCCTTGGCGAAGGAGCCATCCTGAATATTCTTCAGCACCTGCTTCATAGCCTTCTTGGTTTCTTCTGTGATGATTTTAGGACCTGTGATATAGTCGCCATATTCCGCCGTATTGGAAACGGAATAGCGCATACCTGCAAAACCACTCTGATAGATAAGATCAACGATGAGCTTCATTTCGTGGATACATTCAAAATATGCATTTCTCGGATCGTAGCCTGCTTCAACAAGAGTTTCATAGCCTGCCTGCATTAAAGCGGAAACGCCGCCGCAGAGTACCGCCTGCTCACCGAAAAGGTCGGTTTCCGTTT
>JAFTVY010000100.1 GCA_017465545.1 Ruminiclostridium sp. | reverse complement strand
CATTCTCTTTTGTGCTTACCTGTATTTTCTTCTTCTGTCCATTCGCTGAAGTTATGTTCTGCTTCATCTATATATCTACAGTCTTCACATATTCTTATGTGCGTATCTGTATTGTAATAATCACTCCACTCACCGAAGTTGTGGCCTGAATTTTCAAGATAGTGACAAACACTGCACTCTCTGCCGTGAGTGTTTCCGTTATTCGACTCCCAGTCACCCATACTATGACCATCGGTTTTAGTGTAGTAACAATCCTCGCAGATTTGTTCATGCGTTGTTTCATCTATAGAGTTCCAGTCACCGAAATTGTGATCTTCAATTACGTTTTCGTTACAGAAATCACAGATGCCCGTATGTGTGCCATCACCGTTATCCTGATGATTTGACAGGCTGGGATGTGTCTCGTAAACTGTTATAGAATATAATGTCTCATTGCCGAAGGCGTCTGTTGCTCTGATTCCGTAAGCCGAGGTATTGCCTACAATTGTATATACGCCGTTCGCATCAGGCTGGGCAACTTCTCCATTTATCTTAACGCTTACGTCACTATCGTCCGTTACGGTGAAGGTTATAGTTCCGCAGTAGTTTGAACCGTCTGTAATTCCGTTTATAACGGGAGCTTTTACATCCTTTGTAG
Source organism: Ruminiclostridium sp. (assembly GCA_017465545.1). GTDB lineage: Bacteria > Bacillota > Clostridia > Oscillospirales > Ruminococcaceae > Ruminiclostridium_E. The sequence continues at coordinate 6,521 of JAFTVY010000100.1, read as the reverse complement.
TAACGCTTATAACAGTATCACCACGTATAACAATTTCGGAAATATCCAGCACGTTTACGGGTAAAGCGCCGTTTACCGAGGAGGTTGTCTTGTCGATTTCCCAACCCTCGTCAGCAGTTATAGTGATACCCTCGGGTAGCTTTTCACCGCCTGCAACCCAGAATTCCTTCTGATTTGCGGTATCATCCTCATAGGTTACGTTGCCGTGCTCACCTGCATCAATAGTAACCTTGTATGAGTAGGTATGTCCCATTACTATCTTTAAGAAATCCTTATCTGCTACGTGGTCTGATATATCTACCGAGTTATCGGGGGCGCCCGCTCCCACAGCGTCTGTATATGCAGAAGGGGAATTATCGGGATCGCTGAAGGGTGAGCCTTCGATTGCAGTATAAGTAGTACCATCGTCACTTACTTCTACGTCTATATCGCAGTAAAGAGGAGAAACGTAGAACTTCGGAGTGGAATATATACCCTGCACAGCGCCGTCGTTACCGCTCAGTAAAAGATCGCCTCTGCGGATGATTATTTCGTCGCATCTAAGTCCGACACCTGTAAGAGAGGTGTTGCTGGTATTCCATTGCAGACCTTCTACGGGTGAAAAGCTTAAATCAAGGCTTCCGCCCATCATTGTAAGCTGTTCTGCTTCCATAGCCTGATAGTTGTTGCTTTTTACGGTTATCTTTCCGCCGTTTACGTTAAGGGCTCTGACGCTTACGCTTGAGTTACCGAGTAAGGAAAGAGTATCGTCATCGCCACCGTAAATATTGACCTGACCTTCTGTATATAAATCGACGTCAGCATTTCGTATAACGTTTGAGCCTGAAAGCACTATATCAATATCCATAGTGGGCATACCGGAATCAAGAGACACAGCCTGAATGAAATCTCCGGGGATATCCGTATCTCCACAGTTTATATTCATACCATTTAAATTGATAATATGCTTTCCGCTCTGACCGATATCTGCAATCATTATCATATCGGATACGTCTGCCGCAGTGCTTGTTATGTTATAGGTGCCGGGACCAAACAGAATGCAGGCACCATTCTCATAAAGTATGTTGCCATCCTCTGTAGTGACTTTATAATCGGGTAAGCATACTTCAATGTCGTTAGCTATGGCGTGATATTTTCCGCTCAGGTCTTTTCCGACAATGAGCATATTATAAGTACCAACGTCGGTTTCATCAGGAGTACCGTCGATATAAAGCCCGCCTTCTCTTTCAACCTCTGTTGCCCAGTCAGGCTTTCCGCCGTCCCAGATGATTTCTGTTATTTCATGCTCTGTAGTGCTATTTGTAAGGTCATCGGATTCATTAATATATACTGCATTCGATGAATAATAGCCGGCATATAACATAGCGGTGTGAATTCCGCCATCGTTTCTGTACTGAATATGTCCTGACGGCTCAATAGTCTGGGTACAGCCCTCAAGATAATTTCTGACTGCCGCATAATCGTTGCCGTTTACTTCGACGTACTGATACGTATTGCCGTAGTCTATATCCATATCCTCGAGTATATCCTCGGCAATTTCTGTATTGCCAAGTAAATAGCTTTCGTAAACGTCAAGATCCGCCTCGGTTACAGCGCCGTCGGCATTGGCGTCGCCCTTTATACCCGTTGCAACAAGGGTTTCCGCTTCTTCAGCGTGACCTGTGTGAACGTGCGGAACGGATACCTGCACCGAGGTTACGGCCATCCCAAGAGCAATAACACCCGAAACAGTCCTTTTCAGTATATTGTTCATAGTTTAGCTTCCTTTCAGAATAAGAATGATTATCTATATATAGTGAAAGATAACCTGCATATTAAATGCTAATCTTATTATAGCACAAATACTAATCAATGTAAATAAAAAAATAACACTAAATGCAAAAAAATTTCCCACGGGCTATCCGGTGATAATCCGTGGGATGATATTTTTCTCTTTATGAATGGTATCTTTCGAGGAACTGTTTGGTTCTCTCGTTTTCAGAATTTTCAAATACCTCGTCAGGTGTGCCGTTTTCGATGATGTAGCCACCGTCCATAAAAATTACTCTGTCGGAGATTTCCTTTGCAAACTGCATTTCGTGGGTAACTATTACCATTGTCATTTTTTCTGCGGCAAGCTCCTTTATTACCTTCAGGATTTCGCCGGTAAGCTCGGGATCGAGTGCGGAGGTAGGCTCGTCAAAGAAAAGCACGTCGGGATTAAGTGCCAGCGCTCTTGCAATAGAAACTCTCTGCTGCTGACCGCCTGACAGATTGCAGGGATATTCCTTTGCCTTGTCGGAAAGCCCCATTTTAGCAAGTAGCTCCACAGCCTTTTCGGTAGCCTGACTCTTATCCTGCTTTAAAACGTGAACAGGCGCTTCTATAATATTCTGTAAAACCGTCATATGAGGGAAAAGGTTAAAGCTCTGGAACACAAGACCGATTTTGAGTCTTATCTCCTGCAGGACTTTTTTCGGTGCATATACCGTTCTTCCGTTTTTGTCCTTTACAAGCATATCAAGGCCGCAGATGGATATTCTGCCGTCATCCGCCTTTTCAAACTGATTGATACAGCGTAGGAGGGTGGATTTACCGCTACCCGATGGGCCGATTATGGATACCACCTCGCCCTGCTCTACAGTAAAGGAAATATCCTTTAAAACTCCAAGCTCGCCAAAGCTCTTGGAAAGGTTTGTAACTTCAAGTATAGCCACTTTTATTCCTCCTTATCTGTAGTAGTTAAGCTTCTTTTCTATAAATGAGAAAAGGAAGGTAAGTATCATAGCCATTGCAAAATAGAATACGCCTGCTATAAATAAGGGGATAAGCGAGCTGTAGTTCATCATCTGCTGTTTTGCCTTTAAGGTGATTTCCGCATAGGCTACTACGTTTGCAAGGGAGGTATCCTTTACAAGAGTGATAACCTCGTTTGAGGAGGCGGGTACTATCTTCTTTATAACCTGCGGAAGAATTATCCTGAAGAAGGTCTGGGGCTTTGTCATACCAAGAGCCGCCGCCGCTTCGTACTGACCTTTTGGCATTGCTTCGATTCCGCCACGGAATATCTCCGCAAAGTATGCGGCGTAGTTCAGTACAAAGGCTGTAAGCACCGCACCGAACATAAAGTCGTCAGAGGCTACGTCTATGCCTGACAGCATATTTTTCAGAAAATCAGGCAGTCCCTCCATCATTCTTATATAGGGCAGGGCATAATACACAACTATTACCTGAAGCATAAGAGGTGTGCCTCTCATAACGAGTATGTAGATGTTGGTAAGCCAGGAAATCGGCTTTATCTTACACATTTTAAGGCAAGCCACCACCATACCAAGAGGTATTGAAAACAGTAGTGTAAAGCCGAATATTTTAAGGGTAGGTATAAGGTATTCGAGGAGTATCCCCGTTACCTTTAAAATGCTTTCTCCGTTCATTTTACTTTTCCTTTTCTTCTATATTGATTCCGTTTTACTACGGCGACGTGTTAACATAATAACAAGACACTTAATTATTGTAACAGAAAAAGACGCATTTTGCAATAGCAAACCGAAAAAATAGTATTATTATATCGTAAATATTTATAATAATTTCTGCCAAAAAATATTATCCTTTGCCGTTCAAATTGTACACCTGAACAAAATTTAAGAATATCGGCACAATTCAGAAAAAACTGCTTGAAACCTATTTAAATATGTGATAATATTACTATTCGGAAAAAGAAAAGTAATGTACGAGGGTAAATTTATGGAATTTAACGTAATGATTATACTTTACGACTGCGCTATAATACTTCTTGTGACAAAGCTTCTTGGTATGTTCACAAGAAAAATAGGTCTTCCTCAGGTCGTAGGCATGATAATAGCGGGCATACTTATAGGTCCGGCGATATTCGGACAGCTGGATTTAGGTGGCTTCAAGGGGCTTATAAATCCCGGCGAAATTGAAAAAGAGGTACTGCACAGCTTTTCGCAGATAGGCGTTGTGTTCATTCTCTTTTCAAGTGGTCTTGAAACGGATTTCAGAGAGCTTAAAAGAAGCGGTGCGGCGGCAACGGCTATAGCGGCGGCAGGCGTTGTAGTTCCCATTGTACTCGGTACTTTCGGCGCACTTATGTTTATGGGTGGTATCGGAGAGATAACAAATCCCGACAAGCTTCTTAACGCTATTTTCGTAGGCTGTATCCTTTCTGCCACAAGCGTAGGTATAACGGTAGAAACTCTCCGAGAGCTGGGAAAACTGAATACCAGAATAGGTACGGTTATTTTAAGTGCCGCAATCATCGACGACGTACTCGGTATTATCGCACTCAGCGTTGTAACGGGTATCGGTGGCGGCGGAAATATAGGCATCACGCTTTTAAAGGCGCTGGGCTTCTTTGTATTCACAATCGGCGTAGGTCTGCTTATGAGAATACTCTTCAAGAATCTCGTAAGGATATACCCCCACAAGAGAAGAACGGGTATATTCGCTCTTGTTATGTGCTTTACCTTTGCCTTCTGTGCAGAGGAATTATTCGGTATTGCCGCTATCACCGGTGCTTTTATGGCAGGACTTATGCTCAGCGGTATGGACGAAGCTCCTATCCTTGACCGCAAGGTGGTTGTCAGCGGATATATGATATTCACTCCTATTTTCTTTGCGTATATCGGCATCAGCGCAGATTTCTCAAGCTTTGATATGGCAGGACTTGTCTTTGCTCTGGCATTTGTCGCAATCGGCATTTTAGGAAAGATAATCGGATGCTCTGCAACGGCAAGAGCCTTCGGCTATAAGGGAAAGGAAAGCCTTGCGGCTGGCTTTGGTATGATAGCAAGAGGCGAGGTCGCTTTAGCCGTATATGCGGCAGGCAAGGGACTTATATATTATGACGAAAGCGGAGCGCTTGCAGGTATCGATCCTCTTGTAGCTACCATCTTCCTTATCATAATTACTTCAATCCTCTGTCCCGTTTTCTTAAAGCTCACCTTCAGGGCGCATCACAGCGAGGAGCTGCCTCATACCCACAGAATGAAGCCGAAAAAATTCTCACTCGAAGCTATGGAAGAGCATCTTGACGCTCACCAGCTTGTAACGGAATGTAAAGGATGCGGAAAATGTCAGGAAGAAGAATAACACCCTTACTGCTGACAATATCCTCGGTGGTTCTGCTGTTTTTATGTATGGGACTTCTGTGTGCCTGTAGCGGCGACAGCGCTGTAAGTACGGAAAGCGAAGGATATAAGGCGGTTGACGGATATTATCAGATAACTCAGGCAAAGGCTAAAGAGCTTATGGACATCGAAAAGGATTATATAATCCTTGACGTCAGAACGGAAGAAGAATATAGAGAAGGGCATATAGAAAATGCAATTCTTATCCCTCATACCGAAATCGGACAGAGAGCTGAAAAAGAGCTTAAGGATAAGAATCAGCTTATCTTAGTATATTGCCGTAGCGGTAACAGAAGCAAGACGGCATCAAAAATACTTGCAGAGCTTGGTTATACCAACGTAATGGAATTCGGCGGTATAAACAGCTGGGCATATGGTACGATAAAATAAAAATCGCAGGAGTTTCTCCTGCTTTTTTATTTGACAAATTATGATTATATATGTATAATAATATCAGCGATATTATTTCACTTTATGAAAGGAATATATAAAAATGGGATTTTTTGATAGTCTTTTAAAATCAGCGGCAAGAACAGCCACAAGAAGAGCGGTAAACAAGGCTGTAGATCAGGGCTTTAAGAAGGTGACTGAGGCTATATCGGGCGATGACAGAAAGAGCTCCTCACAGAGCAAGGCAACACCTGCAGTAAGACAGAACAACGTTGAAGTCATCGACCTTGTAAGACCTTCCGACGTAAACGGCACAGAGATAGAATTCCAGCTTTATCTGAAGGGCAATAACGTAAAGTGTGCCTTTGTTTTAGCGGATGGCTTCAAGGAATATAATTCAGGTGCTATGGAGATCTCCTACAGCGCACTTTATTCTCCCTTTATGCCCGTTGACACGGATATGACAATGGATGACAGCATACCCAAGCTCTACATAGGCGACGCTGACAGACCTGTTGAAAAGATTATAGACAAGTACGAGAACAACGGCGAGGTAGACGAAAACTGCGAGCTGTTCAAGATAAACAGCGGTATGTTCTCCTACAGAATGTACTGGAAATACGGCAACGATAACGATACCCGCTACGCTTCCTACTGCGTAAAGTTCCCCGGTGCGCCCGCCTATACCCAGTTTACGGTTACCTATCCCGTTTCTATGGTTGGCACGGACAAGGAAAAGCTTGTTTTAAAACAGCTTGATTTAGCGGCATCAACCTTTACAGTAAAGGGTTAAGTCATAGCTTAAAAAATTACCTCACTACGTTTAAAGTAGATAGTAATAAAGAAGTATAACCCGTGAAGTGATATGCACCCCAAAAGTTAGACACTTTTGGAGGTGCATATTTTTTATGGGCAAAACAGGAAGAAAAAACAAAAAATACTCGCCAGAATTCAAAATATCTGTTATAATGGATATGCGGGAACATGGTTTGAGTTATTGTG
>JAFTVY010000033.1 GCA_017465545.1 Ruminiclostridium sp. | reverse complement strand
GCTGCGCTTCCGATCACCAAGAGGATTCTTTGATAAGGGCGTTTGCCGCTTTCCCTTGCTTGTTCGATCTCGTCAAGTCTTTTTCCTTCTGTAAATGCTACGGTTTTCATTCTTCTGTCTATCAAACGCCTTTTACATTTGTCCAAATCACGATGCAAAAGGACTTTTACATAGCTACAAATTGGAAGTTATTTCAGTTTATGAAGGTCTTCCACGTAGATAGACACTTCACCACATTCAGGGCAAATAGCTACTTTAGGCTTACCAATCCTGCCTCCAAAAAGTTTGCTTTCATCAGAAGACATAACGATTCCGTATCCTGCACCTTCAATTTTTATTGCACAGCCCTCTTTCATTTCACTTCCGCAACGTATGCATTTTCTCATAATAATACCTCCGTAAATTCAAGTTTATCTGTCAGTTAATTATAACACGGTTGACATATAAAGTCAACGACATAAGCAAACGCAAAGCCACTTTTGACATTAACATCAAAAGCGGCTTTCTATACTTCTATATGACTATCAGATATAACGTAGTGGGGCTGATTTTAATTGTATACAAAATAAAGCTCAAATTGTTGTGCAGTCTGCAAATTGACAGAAAAATGCTGAAGTGGTATAATTATCTTGTATGATTTATATTATCGGAGGTATAACCTATGAAGAAATTTCTTTTAAGCATTGCCACGTTTGTAACAATGGCGGTGCTTTGTGTAGTTTCCGCAGGAGCGGAAAGCTATAACGGTTTTGAGTATTCAGTACTCACAGACGGAACAGTATCGATTACAAGCTACACGGGTGGTAACTCGGTAGTTGAAATTCCCTCGGTAATCGATGGAAAGACAGTTACCGTTATCGCAGACAAGGCTTTTTACGGACAGAGATCTTTAGCGTCAGTTACAATGCCTGATACGATTACGACTTTAGGAAACGAGGTTTTCAACTGCTGTGAAAGTCTTGAAACAGTTTCTCTTTCCGACGCTCTCACCAGCATCGGCGAAAAGGCGTTCTACGAATGCATCTCCCTTAAGTCAATCTATATACCCTACAACGTAAAGACTATCGGAGACTACGCTTTCTATTTCTGTGAAAGACTTTCATCTGCAACACTTCCCGACAGCCTTACAAGTATAGGCGCTTACACCTTCTACGAATGTGCGGCGCTTGGCTATATCCGAATTCCGAACAACGTAACAAGTATAGGAAATTACGCATTCTATAACTGCGACGCTATGGATTATGCCATACTTTCCGAAAAGCTTACAAGCATCGGTGACAACGCTTTCTATGGCTGTTCTTACCTTGATGAGATGGAGATTCCCGCTACGGTTGAAAGTATAGGCAAGTACGCCTTTGCAATGTGCAGTCTTCTTGATACCGTTACTCTTGAGGATGGTATTGCTTCCGTAGGCGAGGGTGCCTTCTATATGTGTCCCAAGCTCACAACAATAACTGTACCTGCAAGCGTTACAAGTATAGGCAACTACGCCTTCGGATATTATTTCGATTTTGATACCTATGCTCCTACAGCCTATGACAACGTTATTATCTATTGTCAGAATGGCTCTGCCGCACATACCTACGCAGTGCAAAGCGGCGTACAGTATAGGTTTGTAACCGGCGGTGACACTCCTGTTCTTGACGTGATCGCATCCGTAAGCACTAAAGGCAGTAAGTACATAACGTTAACGTGGAACAGCCTAAGCTCCGCTACAGGCTACGTTATCGAGCAGTTTAACGGCACTAACTGGGTGCAGGTTGCAAAAATCGAAGATAACGCAACAACTTCTTATAAGATAACTGACCTTACTCCCGGCACAGGCTACAAATTCAGAATGTATGCTTATAGCGGCACGACCAAGGGCGATTACACTTCAACCCTTACCGTAAACACTCTTATGACCAACGTAGACGGCTTTACAAGTCCCAGTAAGTCAACTACTGCAATCAGACTTTCCTGGACAAAGAACGATTATGCCGCAGGCTATATTATCGAGCAGTATAAAAACAATACCTGGGTACAGCTTGCAGATATCACAGACAGCGAAACAGTTACCTACAAGGTAACCGGCCTCAGCTCAGGTACAGCTTATAAATTCAGAATGAGAGCCTACAGCATAACAAAGTATGGCGAAACTGTAAACGGCTACGATACCGGAACACTCATTTTAAATACGCAGGCTACTGCAGTCAAGGGGCTTGCACTGAAGAGCAGAAGCTCCACAGCTCTTCGTCTCACCTGGAATAAGAACAAAACCGTTTCAGGCTATGAGATCGAACAGTACCAGGATGGCAAGTGGGTACAGATTGCGGATATCACGGATAACACAGTTACTGAATACAAGGTAACGGGACTGAAGTCCGGTACCACCTACAAGTTCAGAATGAGAGCCTACAACGTTACAAGCTACGGCACTAAGGCGTACAGCGTATATACCTCTTCTCTCAAGCAGGCAACAGCTCCCTCAGCCGTATCAAAGCTTGTGGTAAGAAGCAGGGCAAAGACCGCTATAAGACTTGCATGGAAGCAGAATACCTCCGCTAAGGGTTATATTATCGAACAGTATAAGAACGGCGAGTGGGTAAGAGTCGGCAAGGTTACTCCTAACGACGTTACAAACTACCGTATTGACGGACTTGAAAGCGGTACGACCTACCAGTTCAGAGTAAAGACCTATATCTTTACCGATACGGCAATTTTCAGTAATTATACCTATATAGACGGTACGACCTTATAAGCAAACAATTTTATAGATACACAGTCCCGCTACTTACGTAGCGGGACTGATGTGATTTATGCTAAATTCTAATAGGAAATATTGTGCAGTATGCGAGTTGACAAAAAAAGTAATTAAGAGGTATAATTATTTCTGTAGTTTATATTATCGGAGGTAAACCTATGAAAAAGTTCTTTCTTGGTATCGCAATACTTGTTTTAACAGCATCTATTTGTCTTGTTTGTGCAGGAGCAGAAGCTTTCGGCGATTACGAATATACCGTACTTGATGACGGCACAGTAGAAATCACCAAATATACAGGAAGTGAAGCCGAGCCTGATATACCATCCGAAATAGATGGTAAAAAAGTTACAAGCCTCGGTAAAAATTCCTTTGAAAATTGTAAAACAATTACCTCGGTCGTTATACCCGACGGTATTAAGACTATTGGCAATGCGGCATTTATGAATTGCCAGTCCCTGACTTCTGTGACTATCCCGGGTAGCGTTTCAGAAATTGATAAGGCGGCATTTTTTACCTGTACAGCACTTGCTTCGGTCAATATTCCTGACAGCGTAACCAAAATAGATTATCAGGTTTTTTACGGCTGTGCAGCACTTAAAACTATTGATATACCTGATACGGTTACAAGTATCAGCGACCGTGCGTTCGCAGGATGTGGGGCGCTTACTTCAATAGATCTGCCCGACGGCATAAGACACGTAGGAGAAAGAGCTTTTTCAGGCTGTTATTCTGTTACGTCTGTTTCCATTCCCGATGGAATCAAGACTATAAGTAAGGGTGCGTTCGGTTATCAGAACGATTTTTCGGAAGAAAAGATTCCTGATTTTAAAATAATCTGTTCAAAGGATACTGCCGGAGAAAAATACGCTATCGAAAACGGTTTTATCTATGGTACAGAGAACGAAGACGCCGGCACGGAAAATTCCGACGTTGCCTCTGACGTAGTTTCTTCGGATACCGTCGCAAGCGATAACGTAAGCGATACGGATACTACTGCAAGCAGTCAGCAGGGTAACGTGGATAAGGAGTCAGGCGACAACACCGTACTTGTTATAGTCATTATAGCAGCGGCAGTAATTATTGCAGGCGTTGTAATTGCAGTTGTTGTTACGAAAAAGAAAAAGTGATGAATAAACAGTCCTCACCTGCGTGAGGACTGTTGCTTTTTATTCATCATCTTCTTCGTCTTCGCTGTCTTCATCGTTTCTTGTCATTTCGATTTCCAGCATATGACGGAGCAGGGAATAGCGGAGCATTTTTCTGTCGTTATCCACCATAACCTTTACAAGCTCCTTTGTACCTATTATAATAAGTGTTTTCTTTGCTCTTGTAACACCCGTGTAAAGAAGGTTTCTGTACAGCAGATTTTTTGTAAAGCCGGTTATCGGAATTATTACGGCGTCGTATTCGCTGCCCTGACTCTTATGTATTGTTACAGCGTAGGCATGCTCTAACCTTCTCAGCATCTCGGTGGTGTATATGGCGATTCTGCCTTCGAAATCAATAGTAACGTTGCCTGAAAATCTGTCCACGTCCCTGATAATGCCTATATCTCCGTTGAAGATACCCGAACCCTTTTCGCCAAGCTTTATCCACTTTACGTCATAGTCGTTCTTTATCTGCATTACCTTATCGTTGATACGGAACACCACGTCAAAGAACTTGAATTCAGGCTTATTCTGTGCAGGGGGATTCAGCGCCTGCTGAAGCACTTTGTTAAGCTCTCTTGTGCCTGCCGCACCCATTTTTGTAGGACATAATACCTGAATATCGTCTATAGGAGAATAGCCGTAGGTCTTGGGCAGTCTTTCCTTTGCAAGCTGTACCACAAGAGGCGGAATCTCCTCCTCGTAAGCTTTAGGCATAAAGAAGAAATCCTTCTGTCTGTTGTCAAGCTCAGGGAAGTCGCCCTTTACTATCTTGTGGGCGTTGGTAACGATAAGGCTTTCCGCCGCCTGTCTGAATATTTCCGTCAGTTCTACCGTCGGAATATGGTGGGAATTTATAAGATCTCTTAAAATATTACCCGCACCAACGGAGGGAAGCTGATTTGAGTCGCCTACCATTATGAATCTTGCGTCGTTTCTTATCGCCTTCATAAGTGCGCTCATAAGAAGAGCGTCAACCATCGACATTTCGTCGGCAATTATCACGTCCGCAGGGAGCGGATTTTTTTCATTGCGCTTGAATTTAAGCTCTCCCGAAGCGGTGAAATCCACCTCTAATAATCTGTGTATCGTCTTTGCCGGCTCGCCCGTAAGGTCGGACATTCTCTTTGCGGCTCTTCCCGTGGGAGCACAGAGCAGAATTCTTTTGCCCATACCTTTAAGTATACGTATTATCGCATTGAGTGTGGTGGTCTTACCGGTACCGGGACCGCCCGTAAGTATAAATACGCTACCCGTAAGGCTCGCATTTATCGCTGTTCGCTGTAATGATTCGTACTGGATATTTTCGGTGAACTCTATCGTCCGTATCTCGTTTGAATAATCCTTTTCATATCTTGCCGAGGTCTTCAGCATAAGGGCAAGCTTTGAGGAAATACTGACCTCCGCTTCATAATATTCAGGCAGGTAGATGAATTCCTTACCTGCAATGGTAACGGATACTATCCATTCGTTGTCAAGAGAATCCTTCAGACATTGATTGCATTTTCTCGGCTCTACCCCTAAATTACTGCATACCGATTCACGGAGCTTTTCCTTCGGCAGGCAGGTGTGACCGGCATAGCTGTTTTCCCGCAACACGTATATTATACCTGCGCACACTCTGTCGGAGTTTTCTGCGTCAAAGCCTAAATCTGCCGCTATTCTGTCAGCCTGGGTAAAATCCACCTCGATACCCTGACTGCAGAGTACGTAGGGGTTCTGCTTTATTCTTTTTACGCTGTCATACTCATATCTTGCCCATATCCCGACAGCATAGGCAGGGCTTAAATTATATTCCCCAAGGAACTTTATAACCTCGTTTACTCCGGTTATCTTCTTGTATTCGTTTGCCATATACAGCGCCTTGTCTGCTGAAATACCCTTTACCGAGGTAAGGCGCATATAATCGTTGTCAAGGATGTCAAGAGCCTCCGTGCCGAATTCCTTTACTATCCTCTTTGCAATAGCAGGGCCAAGCCCCTTTATTATACCTGAGCCTAAATATGCGATTATTTCCGCCTCGGTCTGGGGCATTCCTCTTTCGCATATTGCCGCTTTGAACTGTCTGCCATACTTAGGGCTGGTTATCCAGCCACCCTTTAAATCAAGCCTTTCGCCCTCGCTGACGTCACCTAACGTGCCGACAACGGTGACAAGACCTTCGTCACAGCTCAGATTCAGTATAACGTAGCCGTTTTCGGCATTCTTGTATATTACGTCCTCCACAGAGCCCTTCAGCTCGGTGGAGATGTCCAATTTTTCTCTTTCCAACCTGACAGCTCCTTTATTTTCTGATATATCTTTTTCTGTGCTTTATTATTACTCTGCTGTTTTCCTGCGCAAGCTTATCTGCTATCTGATAGTATTCGCTGTGCTTATCTGTGCTTTCAGGGAGAAGTATGACAACGTCCGCCCTTGATACCTTAAGTAGCGTCCTGACTCTGTATTCAAGACCGTCCTTATTGCAGTAGCTTACAATATTGGGCGGCGGCTTCGTGCTGTTCATAACCGCCTCTCCAAGAGCCTTTATACAGCTTATCGTCCCCATTATCCCAAGGAAGATGAGGGAAAAAATGCAGATATAATTCATAATATCACCCTTTCCTTCCTTATTATATGGTAAAAGGGTGATATTCGTGTTTATGCTGTTTTATACTCCGCAGGTGCAGAGGATGGCGTTCCAGCCTTCCTTTTCATTGGTTTTATCTATGCGGATATTGTTTTCTTTAAGCGCTTCGTATACTTCGGGCAGTCTTTCTGTGATAATGCCTGAAATGATGAGCTTGCCGCCCTGCTTTAAAAAGCCTGTGAAGAAGGGGGACATAGAAATGATTACGTCCGCTACTATATTTGCGGTTATCATATCGTAGCCCGTGCCTATCTTGTCACGGAGTGTCTCATCGCTGGAAATATCGCCTATATAGGCGGATACTCTATCTTTTCCGAAGCCGTTCTTTTCGGTATTTTCTACCGCCGTGTTGACGGAATTTTCAAAGATGTCCACCATTGTGACCTCTTTTGCGCCAAGTAAAAGAGCGGCAATGGATAAAATACCTGAGCCCGTGCCAAGATCAAGCAGTCTGTCGCCCTCATTAAGCTCCTTTTCAATAAGCTCCATAACAAGTCTTGTGGTGTGGTGCTGACCTGTACCGAAGGAGGATGCAGGATCTATTTCAAGAACCTTTCTGCCATCGCTGTTTTCGATTTCTTCCCAGCTGGGCTTTACTATGAGCTTTTCGCCAACCGTGAAGGGCTTGTAATACTGCTTCCAGTTATTCGCCCAGTCCTCTTCTCTTACACAGTCTATTTCCACGTCAAGGGAGCCGTAGAAATTTTCCGTATCCTTCTCTTTAAGCTCTGTCAGCATACCGTTAAGAGCTGACAGCATCTCTGCGCCCTGCTCGTTATCCTGAACGTAGCAGGTGATATGTGTCTTTACGTCCTTAAGTCCCATAAGGCTGTCGTCAACGTAATCCCAGTTGTATTCCTTGTTTTCAAGAAATTCCTCAAAATCCGCCGCATCGTGAATTATAAAACCATTGAAGCCAAGCTCCGATACAAGCATAGTAAGTACCTGAACTGCTTCGCTGTTTGTGTAAATGTCAAGCTGTCTGAATTGCATACTAAAATCCGTCCTTCTGGAAAATTTGCCGTGCGTTTTTCAGGGTAAAAAACGCCCTTATTATATTATCGTATATTTTGATGAAAAAAGCAAGGGGTAAATGAAAAAAGATGTATTCTTTATTTTTTTATCATATCAATAATATCCTGAAGAAAGTCGCAGAACTCCTCTGCCTGCTTTGTATCAAACTTTTTTATCGTATCTATGACTTTCTGCTGTTCTCTTGTAAGCTCTCCCACGCTTAGTCCGTGCTTGCTGTTTGTAAGCTCAGCTAAATAGTCAAGGCTGACGTTATAGTATTTTGCCAGCAGAATGGCACGTTCAAAGGAGATTTCAGCACCGCCCTTTTCATATACGGCATAATACTGATAGGGCGTACCAAGATACTCCGCAACCTCTTTTTGTGTTTTATCGTTATCCTCTCTCAGTTCTCTTATCCGTCTGTAATATGCCATACGTATTCCTCCTTTTATAGTATTGTTCTAAAAAAATCATAACATATTTCTTTGGTTATAGTTGACAAATCCAAGATATAATGTTATAATATTTTTAGTAATCCAATATATATCTTGGGTTAATTATATATTATGGAGGTTTTTCTATGAAAAAATTATCAAAGAAGCTTCTGTCGGTTGTTACAGCCGCGGCGATGATTTTTACAGTCCTCGCAACACCGATAGGTGAAATCCTCGGATTCACAGGGGAAGCGGTAAAGGCGAGTGCGGCGACGGTTACAGAATCAGATATTCTTAAACGAATCGATGAAGTAAAGGCACTTTTCCCGAACGGTAGTTATTTTACCACAACTGGAACGAAAAGTTGTAATACTAACATTGTATATGGTGATGGATATAGCTATTGTTACAGTACATCCTGCCCTACTTGTAGATTAGGCAATGTCCTTGAACAGAATGAAAAAGCTGCATCCACTAACGTTGCAAGCATATGTAAACATAAGGGAAGATATAGCTGTTATGGCTTTGCAACATTCGTATTTTGCTATCTCTTCCAGCATGATACAGAAGAAAATAAGTATAATATCTCAAGTTCCAGCTATGGCGGGATAAATAGTGAATTTTTATCTGCTCTCAAGCCGGGAGACATGTTAACGTTCAATGGTGGCGAGCATTACGCTATCTATTTAAACCATGATAGTAATTATATCTATCTGTACGAATCAAACTATGATAGCCCGAACAAGGTTTATTATAACCACAAGAGAAAATTAGACGGACTGAAGTGGAACAGAGCTACCGCAATTCGTTCATATACATACGACACAGGAACTGATACGGACGAAGCTGTTAGCGATTATTATAGGCTTACTGCCCCTGACGGATATCAGGTGATAAGAAGCAGTTATAGTACAAGTGCGTCAGAAGCAGGTCGTATTACTGTAGGCGATGACACATATGTTCTTGTAACAAAGTATAGTCCTGACAGATTATGGGGTTATGTAACATATAACGGTGTATCAGGATGGATAAGACTTTATTACGTCGAAAAACACGATACTCACGCTTACACTTCAAGCGTGACAAAAGCTGCTACCTGTACGGCAGATGGAATCAAGACTTTTTCCTGTGTGTGCGGAAATTCATACACGGAAGCTATTGCTAAGCTCGCTCACAGCTACACATCTTCTATAACTACACAGCCCACCTGTACAGCAACAGGTATAAGAACCTACAAGTGTTCAAGATGTACGTCAAGCTATACAGAAACAATTGCAAAAACTTCTCATACATATTCTTCAAGCTACACAATTGACAAGGCGGCTACCTGTTCCGCAGAAGGTAGCAAGTCAAGACATTGTACAACTTCAGGCTGTACAGCAAAAACTGACGTGACTGTAATTCCTAAGACAAGTCACAGCTACACATCTTCTATAACCACACAGCCCACCTGTACAACAACAGGTATAAGAACCTATAAATGTTCAGGCTGTTCAGCAAGCTATACAGAAACAATTGCAAAAATAGCACACAGCTACACATCTTCTATAACTACACAGCCTACATGTATAGCAACAGGTGTAAGAACCTATAAGTGCTCTTGTGGCGATAGCTACACAGAAACAATTGCTAAGACTTCTCATACGTATTCTTCAAGCTACACAGTTGACAAGGCGGCTACCTGCTCCGCAGAAGGCAGCAAGTCAAGACATTGTACAACTTCAGGTTGTACCGCAAAAACTGACGTGACAGCTATCCCTATGACGTCTCACGATTATGCATCTACCGTAGTAGCACCCACGTATAATGAGCAGGGTTATACTCTTCACAAATGTGTGAACTGTGGCGACAGCTACAAGGACACTTACACAGATATAAAGAAGCTTCCTGCTGTAAAGGGCTTTACAAGTCCCAGCCGGTCAACCTCCGCAATCCGTCTTAACTGGACAAAGAATGCAAACGCTGACGGCTACGTTATTGAACAGTTCAACGGCTCTGCATGGGTACAGATTGCTGACGTTACGGATAATTCCACAACCACCTACAAGGTAACAGGACTCAAGTCAGGTACAGCCTACAAGTTCAGAATGAAGGCTTACGTAAACGGCACAAACGGCGTAGTTTACGGCACAAAGACTGCAACACTTACCGCCAATACTCAGGCTTCTTCCGTATCAGGTCTTGCTCTTAAGAGCAGAAGTGCATCCGCACTCCGCCTCAAGTGGACGAAGAACACAGCGGTTGACGGCTATATCATCGAACAGAAGATCGATGGCGAATGGACAGAAATTGCAGTAATCGAAGATTACAAGACTACCGAGTACAAGGTAACAGGTCTCAACGCTTCTGCAAAGTACAGCTTCAGAATGAAGGCTTACGCTATCACAAAGTACGGCGATAAGACTTATAGCGGATATACAAGCACGCTCAGTAAGACTACAAGCCCTGCAAACGTTACAGGTCTCAAGATAGGCGGCAGAGCCGGTACAGCTCTTCGTCTCAACTGGAATAAGAACACCTCCGCTGACGGCTATATAATCGAGCAGTACAAGGGTGGCAAGTGGACACAGATTGCGGATATAACCGACAATGCAACCACCACCTACAGAATTGACGGTCTTTCACCTGCAACTCAGTACAAGTTCAGAGTAAGGGCGTACAATATGGTTGGTGCGACCGCACTCTACAGCAACTACACAGCAACGCTTGCGGCTTATACAAACCCCTCTGCTGTATCAGGTCTTAAAATCGCAGGCAAGGCAGGAACAGCTCTTCGTCTTGGCTGGACACAGAACACCACCGCTGACGGATATATCATCGAACAGTATATCGACGGCAAGTGGACAAGAATCGCCAGAATAGCAGGTAACGAAACCTTATCCTACAGAGTAGAAAATCTCACAAAGGCTACCACCTATAAATTCAGAGTAGCAACCTACAACATTGAGGACAACGTTGCATACTACGGCGCATACGTATCTATAAGCGGTACGACTTTATAAGTAAGAAGTTTTTAAAACCATCTTATAAAAAAGCATCACCTTCCGTGAAAACGGAAGGTGATTTTTTGTATTCTGAATATTGGCGGAGAGGTCAGAAGGTGTTATAAAGACGCTTGCGTTTAAATTGAGGGTTTTGCAGCGAGTCGTCGATGACACCTCATCCGGCAAATGACACCCTGTGTCATTTGACACCTTCTCCTCGAGGAGAAGGCTTTAAAGGTGCATCCCCTCTATAAAGCGGGAATTAAAGGCTTCTCCCCCGGGAGAAGCTGTCACCGAAGGTGACTGATGAGGTGTTTGCGCCGAAACACAACCCACCGTCAAACCGAAATTTGGTACCATCAATGCGTTTTCCCGCCGTCAACGAGATTACGCTAACCACAATATTTTTAAAGGCGGGAACCGTCCGCGGCGACTCGCCGCAAAAAAAGAGGCTGTTTTTCACAGCCTCTTGATTCTATTTATTTTTTTCGCTTTTCCTGTTATTATACAGAAACATTGCAACTGCCATACCGCAGATTATAACATATCCGAGTATGCTCCATATATCGGGTATATCGCTGAACATAAAGAATCCGAATGCCGCCGCAAACAGTATCTGCGAATAATCATATACCGAGATTTCTTTTGCCGGGGCATATCTGTAGGCGGCGGTTATGGTAAACTGTCCGCCTGCTCCCGCAAGTCCTGCTATTATAAGCACTATCCATTGCCATAGCTCCATAGGATGATAATCGAATATCAGAAATGGAAGCGTCACAAGACAAGAGAAGCCGGAAAAGAAGAACACGATATACGCACCCTTTTCGCCCTTTACTCCAAGCCAGCGCACCGCAGTATAAGCGGCACCTGCGGCAATTCCGCCCACAAGTCCCACTATTGACGGGATAAGCTCCATATTTGTAAAGGTCGGCTTTATAATAAGCAGACTTCCTAAAAACGCTACTATTACGCCAATCGTCTGAACCGCCGTGGTTTTTTCCCGCAGAAATATCATAGAGAAGATAACCGCAAAGAAGGGTGACATCTTTGTAAGCATTGTAGCGTCTGACAGCACAAGGTTATCAACCGCATAGAAATTACACAGTATACCTATCGTACCGCAGGTAGCACGGAGAATGAAAACTCCGATATTCTTCTTATTTTTAGGAAGTAGCGAGGAGCCTGATTTCAGAAGTACGATAAGTGCAAAAATAAAGGCTATCGAATTTCTGAAAAAACTCTTCTGTATTGACGGTATATCTGCACCTGCAAGCCTTACAAAGCTGTTCATAACCGTAAAGCAGAAGGCTGATGCCACTATGCAGATAATACCCTTGTATTTATCGGGGATAACCGATGGTTTTGTATTTTTCAAATTATCACTTCTTCGTAACGCTGTCGGGCTTTACCTCTATTCGGGGTAGCTCTATATTCCCTCCTGACGCAAAAAGCTCAGGTCTGTTAAAGGTATAGGATAATTTTATAGAATTCACCGCTTCGTTAAGCTCCTGTGCAGTAAGATCTTTTGTACATATTACAAAATACAAAGTCACAATGCCGGAGGAGAAACGGTTTACCTCAGCCACATTGGCTTCTTTAAAGACAAAGGTGTCAGCGTGCTTTCCGATACTGTCAATCTTAAACTGAATATCGTTTATCTTATACATACCGATATTAGCAAAATTAAAGGAAATTCCGACTCTTATAAAATCCTCTTCCCTTGTCATATCGAAATCGGTGGAACTTAACAGCGTGCTGTTCTTATGCTCGCCGTTGCTCAGCTTATCATACTGCGCCTTTATATAATTTTCAAAGTCATTGCCGCTGTAGGTGGTGAGAGTAATATTGCTGTAGCTTATATGGAGCGGGTACAGAAACTGTGTCAGCAGTACCACCGTACCCACCGCAATAACTATAAGCCAGGTATAAATCAGTTTAACTGTTTTGTTCTGAAAGAACGCCTTCAGCTTGTTCATATCTTCTTAACGCCGAGAGTTACCTTTTCGCCGTTGATATCCCACTCAGCATTATATCCGTCAACAGAGCCTGTAACAATGCTTTCTGCCAGAGTATCATCGGAGATTTCTGCGCTGTTTCTGGTAAGGATTTCAGCAACCTTATCATTACCTTCACAGTAGATTGTAATGTGATCCATAACCTCAAAGCCTGCATCCTTACGCATAGACTGAATCTTGCTTACGATCTCTCTTACAAAGCCTTCTTCGATAAGCTCGGGAGTGAGGGTTGTATCAAGAACTACGGTATAACCTCTGTCGGTTACTACTGCATAGCCTTCCTTCTGCTTTTCTTCGATAAGCAGATCCTCTTCAGCTATCATAACGTCGCCGTCAGAAAGTGTAAGAGTCATAACACCGCTCTTTCTGATTTCGGCCATAGCCTTTGTGCCGTCAACCTCTGCAAGAGCGTTTCTTACTTCGCCTATCTTCTTGCCGAACTTTGCACCGAGAGTCTTGAGCTGGGGCTTGAAGGAGTAGGAGGTAAATTCGTCTGTGTCCTCAACAAAGGAGATAGCCTTGATGTTAAGCTCATCCTTAACGATATCAGCGAACATAGGCTGTAAGGTCTTTTCGCCCTTTACCATGATGTTTGCGATAGGCTGTCTGTTCTTGATGTTAGCCGCATTTCTTGCCGCTCTGCCGTTTGTAACGATAGTAAGAACAGTTTCCATTTCCTCTTCAAGTTCCTTGTCAACGAGTGCTTCGCAAACCTCGGGGAAGTCGCAAAGATGTACGCTGATGGGAGCATTCTTGTCAAGTGAGCATACGAGATTTCTGTAGATATCGTCGCATACGAAGGGAGTCATAGGAGCAGAGGTCTTTGCGATAGTAACAAGTGCTGTATATAAGGTCATATAAGCGTTGATCTTATCCTGTGTAAGCTCCTTTGACCAGAAACGTTCTCTGCTACGTCTTACGTACCAGTTGGACATTTCGTCAACGAAATCCTGTAAAGCTCTTGCCGCTTCGGGAATACGATAGTTTGCAAGATTGTTATCAACCTCGCCCACTACTGTATTGAGCTTTGATAACAGCCACTTATCCATTACGGATAACTTTTCAGGCTCTAATTTATACTTTGTAGCGTCAAAGCTGTCGATATTTGCATAAAGCACGTAGAATGCATAGGTGTTCCACAGAGTAGAGATATACTTTCTCTGACCTTCGTTTACTGCCTTTGCGTGGAAGCGGTTAGGCAGCCAGGGAGCAGAGTTTGTATAGAAGTACCAGCGAATAGCGTCTGCGCCGTGGGTTGCAAGAGATTCAAAGGGATCTACCGCATTACCCTTGGACTTGGACATCTTCTGTCCCTCTCCGTCAAGTACAAGACCTAAAACTATAACGTTCTTATAGGGTGACTTATTGAAGAGCAGGGTTGAAATAGCAAGCAGAGAGTAGAACCAGCCTCTTGTCTGGTCAACCGCTTCGGAAATGAAGTCTGCGGGGAACTGCTTTTCAAAAAGATCCTGATTTTCAAAGGGATAGTGATGCTGTGCAAAGGGCATTGAGCCGGAGTCAAACCAGCAGTCGATAACTTCGGGTACTCTTGTCATCTGCTTGCCGCAATGAGGACACTTGATAGTTACAGCGTCGATATAGGGACGGTGTAATTCGATATCATCGGGGCAGTTGTCGGACATGCTCTTTAATTCCTCGATACTACCGATAGCGTGTCTGTGACCGCATTCACATTCCCAGATGTTAAGAGGTGTACCCCAGTAACGGTTACGGGAAAGTCCCCAGTCCTGAACGTTCTGTAACCAGTCACCGAAACGGTTCTTACCAACGCTTTCGGGAATCCAGTTGATGGTTTCGTTATTTCTGATAAGATCCTCACGGACTGCAGTCATCTTGATAAACCAGGATTCTCTTGCATAGTAGATAAGGGGAGTATCACATCTCCAGCAATGAGGATAGCTATGCTCAAACTTAGGTGCGTCGAATAAAAGTCCCTTTGCATCGAGATCTTTAAGCACCATAGGATCAGCCTTCTTGCAGAATACGCCTGCATAGTCGGTTTCTTCTGTCATTTCGCCCTTGCCGTTTACAAGCTGAACGAAGGGAAGGTCGTAGTTTCTGCCAACCTTGGCGTCGTCTTCACCAAAGGCGGGAGCAATGTGTACTACACCTGTACCGTCTGTAAGTGTTACGTAGTTGTCGCAGGTTACGAAATATGCCTTCTTGTTCTGCTTCTTGCAGATGTCGATTGCATAGTCGAATAAGGGCTCGTATTCCTTGTATTCTAAATCCTTACCGATATACTTTTCTACTATTTCAAAGGGAGCTGTAGGCTTGTCACCGCCGAGAATAGCGTCAGAAAGCGCCTCGGCAAGATAATAGGTGTAGCCGTCTGCTGTCTTTACCTTTACGTAGGATTCGTCAGGGTTTACACAGAGTGCAACGTTTGAAGGGAGAGTCCAGGGAGTTGTTGTCCATGCAAGGATATATGCATCCTCGTCCTTTACCTTGAAACGAACTACCGCAGAGCGTTCCTTTACGTCCTTATAGCCCTGAGCTACCTCGTGGCTGGAAAGGGGTGTTCCGCAACGGGGGCAGTAGGGTACGATCTTGAAGCCCTTGTATAAAAGTCCCTTGTCCCAGATCTGCTTTAATGCCCACCATTCGGATTCGATGAAGTTATTGTCATAGGTTACGTAAGGCTCATCCATATCAGCCCAGAAGCCTACTGTACGGGAGAAGTCCTCCCACATACCCTTGTACTTCCATACGCTTTCCTTACACTTTGTGATGAAGGGATCGAGGCCGTACTTTTCAATCTGCTCCGTACCGTCAAGACCGAGGAGCTTTTCTACCTCCAGCTCAACGGGAAGGCCGTGGGTATCCCAGCCTGCCTTACGGGGAACGTATGCGCCCTTCATTGTGCGGTAACGGGGAATCATATCCTTGATTACTCTTGTTAAAACGTGACCTATATGAGGCTTGCCGTTTGCTGTCGGTGGGCCGTCATAGAAGGTATAGGTGTTATCCTCGCTTCTTGCATTCATACTTGTTCTGAATATATCATTGTCATACCAGAACTGCTCTGTCTGTTTTTCTCTCTCCACAAAATTTGGAGAGGTGGGTACTTTTTCGTAAAGTGACATTGCTTTACCTCCTGAAAAATTTGTCCGATTGTTTTCCTTTGCATTATCCGGAAAAATAAAAAGCCCTTATCCGTAAAAGGATAAGGACATAACTGTCTTTATAACCACCTGTTACGACATTCCATCAAATGCGTTCCCTGTAACGGAGGAAATCCGTCCCGTTCTACTCTCTTTTGATTTCGGCGGGAGGCTACAAAGTGATCTTCGGTAAATGCTTACGTAACGTCGGACTCGCACCATCTCCGACTCGCTGGGGTGTCAGGCATTCCTACTCTCTTTGTCACAGCCTTTTATATATATTGCTATTATACTATATAAATTTTAAAATGTCAATAAAAAATCGGGCAAAAATCCCGAAATTGCAAAAAACTATTGACAAATCACGAAAATTGTGATATTATCATAGCATAATAATAAACAAAACCGATGAGTGAGAGTAGTAACACTTGTCCCTGTATGACAGAGAGCCGTATATATGGTGCGATTACGGTGATACATACATCTGCGAATGGACTCACGAGGGCAAACCGAAAGATTATATCTATTAGGGGCGACGTTCACCTACGTTACAGGTCGCACGTATGATAGTACGTGTAGCGAGTGGCAGTTTATCTGCAATTTGGGTGGTACCGCAGGATTATCTCTTGTCCCAAAGGGGCAGGAGTTTTTTGTTTATTAGAAAATAAAACCCTTAAATAAGACTTACGAAAGGAAAAGGTGACCATTATGGCAAACAAGGAAATCCCCTACAAAATTTATCTTGAAGAAAGCGAGCTTCCCCGTCAGTGGTATAACGTAAGAGCAGATATGAAGAATAAGCCTGCTCCTCTTCTTAACCCCAAGACCTTACAGCCCTGCACGTTAGAAGAATTAAGCGCAGTATTCTGCACAGAGCTTGCACGTCAGGAGCTTGACGACACAACTCCCTATATCGACATCCCCGATGAAATCATTGACTTTTACAAGATGTACAGACCCGCTCCTCTTACAAGAGCATACTGTCTTGAAAAGGCGCTGGGTACTCCCGCAAAGATCTACTACAAGTTCGAGGGTAACAACACCTCTGGAAGCCACAAGCTGAACAGCGCAATAGCTCAGGCTTATTATGCAAAGAAGCAGGGACTTAAGGGCGTTACCACCGAAACCGGTGCAGGTCAGTGGGGTACAGCCTTATCAATGGCTTGTGCTTATTTAGGACTTGACTGCAAGGTATTCATGGTAAAATGCTCCTACGAACAGAAGCCCTTCAGAAGAGAGGTTATGAGAACCTACGGTGCTAACGTAACTCCTTCTCCCTCTATGCTTACAGAAGTCGGCAGAAAGATAAACGAGCAGTTCCCCGGAACAAACGGCTCTCTTGGTTGCGCTATCTCCGAGGCGGTAGAAGCGGCAAGCAATCTGGAAGGCTACAGATACGTTTTAGGCTCTGTATTATCCCAGGTACTCTTACATCAGACAGTTATCGGTCTTGAGGCTCAGGCGGCGTTCAGAAAGTATGATGAAAAGCCTGACATCATTATCGGCTGTGCAGGCGGCGGCTCCAACCTCGGCGGTCTTATCTCTCCCTTTATGGGCGAAAAGTTAAGAGGCGAGGCAGATTACGAATTCATCGCAGTTGAACCCTCCTCCTGCCCTTCTCTCACAAGAGGTATCTACGCATACGACTACTGCGATACAGGTGCAGTTTGTCCTTTACAGAAGATGTACACCTTAGGCTCTACCTTTATGCCTGCATCCAGCCACGCAGGTGGTCTGCGTTACCACGGTATGAGCAGTGTACTCTCCCAGCTTTATGACGACGGTCTTATGACTGCCCGTTCCGTAAAGCAGACAGAGGTATTCGAAGCGGCTCAGCAGTTTGCAAGAGTTGAGGGTATCCTCCCCGCTCCCGAAAGCTCTCACGCTATCAAGGTTGCAATTGACGAAGCTCTCAAGTGCAAGGAGACCGGCGAAGAAAAGACTATCCTCTTTGGTCTTACGGGTACAGGTTATTTCGATATGTACGCTTACCAGAAGTTCAACGACGGCGTTATGGGCGATTACATTCCTACTGATGAAGAAATCAAGGAAGCTATCGACAGAATGCCCAAGATCTGAAAATAAAACAGCTTAAACAAAAAGCTCCCTCGTTACAAAACGATGGAGCTTTTCGTATTGGGGAAATATATGAAATCGAGGAGTGCTGTTTTATATAGCTTCTTGCTATGGTTATAGTATATAATGCTTTTGTTAACTGAACAATAACTACGAACTTTTTCAGAAAAATTTCACAAAAGCAACTGCCCTTTTCCTGAAGCTCATACAACAAAAAGCTCCGCCTTTCAGCGGAGCTTTCTGTTTTGGGGAAATATATATGAAAAAATTGAAAATGGCGTAAATCATTCCGATTTCTCATCTGTTGAAATAATACCATCCGAAAGTGAAAGTATAAAAAAAGAATTGTGTAAATTAGATGAAATCGTTTTCTGATATGACATAATATGACAAAATTCACTTTATATCAGCAAATCACGCCGCCACCGAGAACAGTATCACCATCGTAGAAAACAATATGCTGTCCGGGAGTCACCGCCCTGATAGGCTCGTCGAATATAACTGTTGCTCTGTCGCCATCTATAGTTACCCTGCAGGGCTGTTCTATCTGCTTGTATCTGGTCTTTGCCTTGCAGGAAAAGTCCTTTTCCGTGACAGCTATCATATTAAGCTCCCGTGCGGTTATAGTATCGCAGAAAAGCTGTTCGTTATCACCCAGCACAACCGTATTGGTTTTTGCATCCTTGCTTATTACGTAGACGGGTTTTCCGAAGCCTACGCCTATGCCTCTTCTCTGCCCTACGGTATAGTGAATAACGCCCTTGTGCTGTCCAATCACCTTTCCATCGGTATCGCAGAAAGCTCCTTCGGGATATTTATATCCCGTTCTTTTTTCTATAAAATCACCGTAACAGCCTTCCGGCACAAAGCATATATCCTGACTGTCAGGCTTGCCTGCACTTACAAGTCCTTTTGTAAGAGCAAGCTCTCTTATTTCTGATTTTTCCATTGAGCCAAGGGGAAATACTGCCGCCGCCAGCTGCTCCTGAGACAGTCTGTAAAGCACGTAGGACTGATCCTTGGGATTTACCGTACCGTCCTTTAACAGAGCCTTTTTAAGAAGGTATCTGCCGCTTTTTTCGTCATATTCTACCCTTGCGTAATGCCCTGTGGCGAGATACTTACAGCCCTGCTCCTTTGCTTTTTCTAAAAGCGCACCGAACTTTATTATCTCGTTGCAGTTTACACACGGGTTAGGGGTTTCGCCTGAAAGGTAGCTATCCACAAAGCTCTTTTTTATGGTATCGGAAAAATACTCTCTCATATCATAGACAAGGTGAGGCACCTCCATTATTGCGGCAACCTTTTTTGCGTCCTCGATATCCTTATTCGATCCGCAGGCACTATCGTCATTTTCATCATAGCTATCGTTCAGCATAAGTGTTGCGCCTATGACGTCATATTTTTCCTTAAGCAATATAAGAGCCGCAGAGCTGTCAACACCGCCGCTCATAGCAAGCATCAGTTTTTCCATATGCATTACCTTTCTTTTTAAAATTCCTCCGTACTTACTATACGGAGGAATTGTTCTTTTTATTCTGTTTCGAACTGTGAGGGGTGCTTTTTGAAGAAGTCAACTCTGGGCTCAAGGAACTTCAGCTCGTGTTCGCTTTCGTTCTTGCAGAAGTATGCCATACCCTCGAAGATATTATCCCAGCTCCAGAAAGCTTCGTCAAGCTGTAAGTATTCTCTTACCATCTCTGTGCCAACAGGTGCAAGAGGGTGTAAAAGAACGGATGCAACTCTGATATAGTGGAATATATCGATAAGAGTCTGACGACGAAGCTCGTTGTCATCGTTCTTATCGGCAAGTCCCATATTCTTTGCCCAGAGCTTGCTTGCCTTTCTGATATAGGAGTCAAGCACGTAGGTTACCTGATGGAACTCAAACTTATACATATAACGCTCGTATTCAAGGATAGCCTTTTCGCTCTCTGCGATAACGTCAGCAGAAACCTCGCCAATGGGCATCCTGCCGTCGAAATATTTCTGTGCACAGTAGAAGCAGGAACGGATAACTCTGTTGAATACGTTTGTAAGCAGTGAGCCTTCCTTAACTGCGGGATCGCTGTCCTCAGGCTTTGCAAGAGGGTTATAGGGCTTGGGCATAAAGCTTACGCTTCTCATACCAAGGCCAAGGCTGAGCCAGTGCATTCTGAGCTGTTCTGCCGTATAATGATTCAAAAGGTCTGCCGCCATAGGAGGCTTTACAGCACCTGAGCTGCTTGCCTTTGTATTGAGGAAGAGAATGTGGTTATTTGCAACAAGGATAGGAAGCTGTAATTCGCCCTCGTCGGGATCGGACTTTACTTCGCCGTTCTGCAGAGCCATAAACATAGCCATTTCAGCAACGCCGTAGAAATAGATATTGTCAGAACCGATGAACTGATATACCTGTGCATCCTTACTGCACCAGTAATCCTTCCACTCCTTCATTTCCTTACCCTGCTGTTTTAAGTATGCGCAGGTAAAGGAGATAGGCGCCCAGAGCGATTCGGGCCATACCCATACCGTAAGATCCTTTACGTCCTCGATGTCGGGAGCCTTTACGCCCCATTCGATATTACCTGTCAGACGGAAGGGAACGAGAGTCTTACCGGTTCTGAAACGAAGACCGCTCTGTGACATAATCTCGCAGGCGTTATCACGTTCTTTAAGCGAATCGAAGCAGATGGTGAAGGAAGGCTTCTTTTCCTCGTTTTCCATTGTGTGGTGGGGAAGCTTTTCCTTTACCGCCTCATATTCCTCCATAAGCTCCTTCTTGATATGAACTACGGGAGGCTCTAAGAATTCGCCTATCGTCTTTGATACGAGAGGTCTGACGTTCTTCATAGGCTTTATCTTGTTTACGTACTCGGTGAGAAGCTCAAGATAATCGGTAAGACGGAAATACCAGTTTACTACGTCCTTCATTACGGGAGTTTCGCCGGTTAAGGTACTCTTGGGATCGATAAGGCTTGAAGGCATATACTGATGACCGAGTGAGCATTCGTCTGCATAGCCCTTGTCGGACTGGCAACCCATAACGGGACACTTACCCACTACCTGTCTGCCGTTTAAGAATGCGCCTGCAGTTTCGTCATAGAACTGGGAGGTGGTTATCTTTTCAAGCTGACCGTTTTCATAAAGCTTCTTTATAAACTCAAGGGAGATCATATTGTGAATCTCTGCCGCTTCGTCTAAAGCGCTGGCACCGAAAAGATTGAGGCTGATGCTGTAGTCGCCAAGAGTCTTTTTCTGGTGCTCGTGGTTTCTTCTTACAAAGTCCTCGATAGTGCCTTCAAATTCGCCCTTTTCCACAAGTGTACGATAACCCTCTGCGATAGGTGAACCATAGCAGTCTGTACCTGATACGAAAATTACGTTTTCACTACCGATCCTGTCTCTTAAGAATCTTGCCCAGGTATCAGCGAATACGAACACGCCGCCCACGTGACCGAAGTGAAGCTGCTTGTTGCCGTAGGGCATACCGCCTGTTATTACTGCTTTTTTAGGAAATTCAGGTCTGTTATCCTTTGAAGGCTTATTGTTTTTATAGTTTGGATTGTTGTTATTGTTATTATTGTTTCCCATAAGGAATATCTCCTTTTCTTTACTTAAAAATCCGCTACCCCTTATTGTATCACAAATTTACCGTAAATGCAACAAAAATTAAGACAATCGTGGCACTTTTATTATATTTATAAGGCAAATATTTACCAAATTAATTAATTTTATAATAATTGCTGTATTTTTTACACATATGCTTGCTTTTTTAGTTAAGATGTGTTAAAATATACATATATGTAATTGATTACATGGAAAAAACGAAAGGAGGACTGGTAATGGCGAATACAGAAAAAAATCACAATTATAATGTTGCTTTCTGTATTGGTGATATGCTGGCGGCTTTCCCTATGCTCAGAGGACTGTGCAGCTATACCACCGATAATAATATAAACGTTCATATCTTTAACGGCAATGCCGGTTATTACAAAGAGATGGAAGCTCAGGACATCGGTCAGGCGAATATTTATAATTTGCCGAACTTTGAAATGTTCGACCTTCTTGTCATTGCACCCTTCTTTCTTGACTCTGACGAAAGACTGATACAGCCTATTATAAAGAGAGCTAAAGAAGCCGGAATACCCATCATCACCGTAGGTGTCGAATATGAGGACTGCTACTGCCTTATGTCTGATTATACCGCACAGATGGAGACGCTTACCGAACACTTCATAACAGAGCATAAGTTTGACGATATATGCTTCATTTCAGGCTTCCCCGGTAACAAGGTCTCTATGCAGCGTGAGCAGGGATATATAAACGCTCTCAAAAAGCACGGTATTCCCTTTAAGCAGGAAAATATCTACTACGGAAGCTTCTGGGAAATGCCCACAAGAGAGGCTGTCACAAAGCTTCTGAATGATCGTGGCGGCAAGCTTCCCCAGGCTATAGTGTGTGCCAACGACGCTATGGCAACTGCAACTATGATGCAGCTTGACGATATGGGCTTCAAGGTTCCCCGTGACGTATGCGTTTCGGGTATGGACGGTGTTGACGAGGCGGAAAAATACATAACAACTGCCCGTATCATGTCCCACGAGACAGGCTGGCTTACAGGCAAGCTTATAACCAGTATTCTTGATAAAGACGTTGAGACTCCCAGAATCACAATCGAACCGCCCGACGTAATGCTCGGCAACTCCTGTGGTTGCGGAGATTCCACCGAGCTTTCTCCCCAGAAGCGTCATTCTCTGTTCCAGGACGTATACGAAGCGCAGAGATACGCCGAAAGAGCGATAAATATAATTCAGAAGCTTTCCGAATGCGCTACTCTTACGGAGGCGAAGGAAAGGCTCACGGAAATAATGCCCAAGGTATGGGCAAACGACGCATGGCTTTGCATCTGTAACGACCTCATTTCCAGTATTTCAAATTCGGACGTCAACAGCACAGATGCGGCGGCGGCAAACAACGAAAACATTTCTACACATATATACGATTACAGCGACGAGATGTATTGCACCGTACGTATGGAGAGCAAGGAGATACTTCCAAGCGTAGTGTTCAACACCTCTGAAATGCTTCCTGATTTCTACGAAGAAGCAGACAGAGTAAAAATCATTCTCTATAATCCTCTCAACTACGGCGACAGAACTCTTGGATATATGGCTATGGAATATTACCCCTGGAGTAACATGATATACATTATGCGAATCCTTACAATGGGTATATCCGCTATGCTGGAATCTGTAAAGAATCAGAACAGGCTCTACGCCTACGGCAAAAAGATAGACGAGCTTTACATCACAGACTCGCTCACGGGACTTTATAACCGTCGTGGCTTCTTCAAATTCTACGGAGAATTCAGCAAGCGTGAGAAAAAGCCCGACACTATGGTCATCTCCATCGATATGGATAACTTAAAGCAGATAAATGATAACTACGGTCACAAGGAGGGTGATATTGCGATTACCGCAATATCCGACGCTATGAAGCTCAATGCCGCAGAGGGAGATGTATGCGCCCGCTTCGGCGGTGACGAATTCGTGGTATTCGGCAACTGCAAAAACGAAGAATACCTCAAGGCGTATATTGACAGAATCAAAAAGAGCCTTGCGAAATTCAACAAGAATTCCGGCAAGCCCTATAACGTTCATGCAAGCTATGGTAGTGTGATAATGCCCGGCGATACCGAGGAGCATATCGACTACTACATAAATGCCGCAGACTCAAAGATGTATGCAAATAAGGTAAAGCACAAGCGCAGAAGAACGATAAGCGGCGTAAACAAGAAAAACCCATAAAAATATGCACCTCCAAAAGTGTCTAACTTTTGGGGTGCATATCAAACACGGAAGGCTGAAAGCTTTCCGTGTTTTGTTTTGTAAAATAATTATCTGTGGAATACCTATACCTATTCTCTGCACTTTACAACCGACTCGGTAACGTTGTTCATAACAAGCTCACCCTTCTGATTGAATATATCGATATTAAGGGTTACAAGTCCGTTGTGTGCATTTCTCTTCTCTATAGCCGATACCGTAAGCCTGCCCGTCAGGGTATCTCCTGCATATACAGGCTTGTACCATTCTATTTT
The DNA here is from genome assembly GCA_017465545.1 of Ruminiclostridium sp. GTDB lineage: Bacteria > Bacillota > Clostridia > Oscillospirales > Ruminococcaceae > Ruminiclostridium_E. The sequence goes on along the minus strand of JAFTVY010000033.1, from coordinate 4,829 downwards.
TGTGGATTTTCCTGCAATAAGCTCGTCCGCTATAAAATCATCCTTCACGTAATTCGCCCATACCGACATAAAGGACATTACACCGGGAGCAATAAGTCCGCCGAAGCGGGTTTTCTTTGCATACTCCTCATCCGTATGCAAGGGGATAGGATCGTAAATTTCAGCAAACTCTATCATACGCTCCTTTTCGATAGTCACGGGAGGAATATCGATAACGGTATTCAGTTTAATTTCTTCAAGATACATTGTGCGCCTTCTTTTGTTTTTCTTATTTTCTGCTTTTTATCAGTCTTTATACGTTAACGGAAGTGATTATTTCTCTTATCTTTTTAAGCTCGTCCTCTGTAAAGTCGGGAGCGTATACGGCACCTACGTTATCTACAATCTGCTGTGGTCTGCTTGCGCCTACGAGAACGGTAGTTACCGCAGGATTTGATAAAAGCCAGCTTAAAGCCATCTGGGCAAGGCTCTGATTTCTGTTCTGTGCGATCTCGTTAAGCTGATTCAGCTTTTCTACCACCTCGTCAGTAAGCTTACTGCCTATCCAGGTTCTGCCCTTACCTATTCTTGAATCTTCGGGAACGCCCTTTAAATATCTGTCGGTAAGAAGTCCCTGATATAACGGAGAGAATACCGCAAGTCCGAAGCCCTGCTCTACTGCAAATTTATCCAGTCCATCAGCCTCCACCCATCTGTTGAGCATGGAATATGAGGGCTGATTCAGCACAAAGGGAGTTTTCAGCTCTCTGAATATGGAGAGGATCTCTTCAGTCTGTGCCTTGTTGTAGTTTGAAATGCCCACGTAAAGAGCCTTACCCTGTCTTACCGCATTGTCAAGAGCAAGAGCTGTCTCTTCAAGAGGAGTGTTGGGATCGAAAACGTGATGGTAGAATATATCCACGTACTCAAGTCCCATTCTTCTAAGGCTCTGGTCAAGAGACGCAGTAAGATACTTTCTTGAGCCGTTTCTGTCACCGTAGGGACCTGGCCACATCTCATAGCCTGCCTTGGTGGAAATACACAGCTCGTCACGGTACTTCTTCATACCTCTTTCAAGTATCAGTCCGAAGTTTTCTTCTGCGGAGCCGTTATAGGGATTGCCATAGTTATTCGCTAAATCAAAATGTGTTACGCCAAGATCGAAGGCAGTACGGCACATATTTTCCATATTGTCGAAGCTGTCACGGTAGCCGAAATTCTGCCAGAGCCCCAAGGAGATGGCTGACAGCTTAAGCCCGCTTCTGCCACATCTCTTATAAGGCATTTTTTCATATCTTTTTTCGTCTGCAAGGTACATAGCAAGGGTTCCTTTCTATTTATATTATTTTGCATAATGCTTCATAGAGCATCAGCACAGCAGGTAAGGTCAGCATTGAGATAAGAGTCGTCATTGCAAATATCTCTGCGCTGTAGCCTGCATTCTTACCGAATCTTATAGCAAACATAGTGCTTATTGCCGCAGTCGGGCAGGCAGTTGCCAGTATCACAACACCGCTGATAACGGGATCGGTGCGGAGCAACAGGCATATTGCCATTATAATCAGCGGTAATAGAATGAGCTTTACAAAGCAGGTATAATAAAGTCTCGGCTTTTTGACAGCGGATTTAAGGCTTACCGTTGCAATGGTAGAGCCTGCTATCATCATAGCAAGAGGCGTATTTATATGGCTTAAATGCTTTGCCGTCGATAAAAGGAAGTTCGGCAGAAGGATATTGCAAAGGAATAACACTATACCAACAAGGGTAGCGATAACGCAGGGGGATAAAAGTGCCTTTCCTACTGCCTTAATGGAGAATTTACTTCCCTGCATGAACATAACGCCGTGAGTCCATACACAGATATTGAAAAGCGTAACGTATGCGGTAAGATAAAATACACCGTCGCTACCGTACACGCCTTCAATCAGCGGAATACCCATAAATGCACAGTTTGAATATATGCAGGCGAATTTTTCTATAAGGGTGTCGCCCTTGTTCTTTCCTCTCATAATAAGAGGAACAAGGATATAGCACAGAGCAAAGCTGATTACCGCAAGTCCGAAGGCGATAAGCAGATTGTTAAGAGACGCCGGATCAAAGGGCTTCTGATAGGACGTCAGGATTACCATCGGCGTTGCGAAGGTAAGCACCAGGGTTGACAATTTCTTGGTGGTATGCTCATCCAGAAAATCTTTTTTTCTTGCAAAAAAGCCTATAGCTACAAGCAAGGTCATAATTCCGACCTGCTCTATAATTGACCAGTTCATAAAAAACCTTCTTTACGTAAAAAGTATATTTTTATTATACTACCTGATAGTAAAAAAATCAAGATAACAAATTGCCTTGTATAAAAAAATCCCCTGCCGTAAGACAGGGGAAAAGGTTTATCGGAATTAATTATTCCTCAACAGGTGCACCAACGGGGCAAACACCTGCACAAGCGCCACAAGAGATGCAAGCATCAGCGTCGATTGAGTAAACGTCGCCTTCCTTGATAGCTTCTACGGGGCACTGATCAGCGCAAGCGCCACAAGCGATGCATTCTTCAGTAATTTTATAAGCCATGGGTTTCGTCCTCCTTATGTGAATTATCATACCGTATGTATGACCTTGATTATATTGTAACACTTTTTATAAAAAAATCAAGAGTTTTTTTGAAATTTGCAAAAAATTAGCTTAGTCTAACCACCTTACCCACTATATTTTGCCTTTTGTTCCGCTTAATACACTTGTATTTACAAAATCCGAGATATTTTTTAAAAAAGTATTGACAAATAGCTTAATATGTGATAAAATATATATCGTTGTGATTCAGCAACAGACAAATACCAAAAGAAATTTAAAAATTTTTAAAAAATTTCAAAAAAGGTATTGACAAACCGATAGAAATTTGATATAATTAAATGCGTCGGTTGACAGAATACAAAACAAGCTGGTGTAGCTCAGTTGGTAGAGCAGCTGATTTGTAATCAGCAGGTCGGGGGTTCGAGTCCGTCCACCAGCTCCAATTTTTTGCTTAAAATCAACATAGAACTAGCGTAGCTCAGTGGCAAGAGCGGCTGACGTTTAATCAGCAGGTCGAAGGTTCAATTCCATTCCGTCAGTTCTGATTTTGCAAAAACAAAAATTCAATATGGGAGTGTTCCCGAGTGGCCAAAGGGGGCAGACTGTAAATCTGTTGCGTTTCGCTTCGGTGGTCCGAATCCACCCGCTCCCACCAAAAATCGACAAGTTTCGACAGAGACTTGTCGATTTTACTTTTTCACTATTAGCTCTTCACTTTTCACTCTTCTCTTTCGAAACTTGTCGATTAGGTAATAAGTAATAGTGAATAGTGAAGAAGTAAAGGTATCCGCTTTGCGGATGATTTGAATTTCTGTGAGAGTTCGAATTCATACGCAAAAACGGTAAAAATATCTTTTTCGTAGCCCATAGACAAAAATCGGCAAGTTTCGACAGAAGCTTGTCGATTTTACTTTTTCACTATTACCTCTTCACTTTTCACTCTTCTCTTTCGAAACTTGTCGATTAGGTAATAAGTAATAGTGAATAGTGAAGAAGTAAAGGTATCCGCTTCGCGGATGATCTAGATTTATATGTGAGAGTTCAAAGTCATCCGCAAAAACGGTATAAATATCTTTGTTTATCCAAGCCGCAGGCTTGGTATATCATCGACGTACAAAGTACGGCGCATATCATCAAGGGCGGCTTAATGCCGCCCTTGTATCTTATCACACGTCAGCGTGTATATTCCTGCGGCTTGATGATATACAAGACTTCGTCTTGATGATATGCCACAACAAGTTGCGGATGATATACAAGGCTTCGCCTTGATTTATTTGCTTCACAAACGAAGAGCATCCGCTAAACATTCTGCACTTTCCACGCTCCTCCGCGCAACAAAACAGAATATCACTTGAATCCTCAATCCTCCTGACTCATATATAATTCTTCTGCATCTGCCTGGAGTTCTTTTAAAAGAAGAACACAATCTGCATTTGTAGTGCTTACGTCAGATTTTTCTACTTTCTCAATAACATCAGTTATTCCGTTAAAAAGAAAACTGTATAGCGCTCTATAATCTATCATATAATACTCCTTTCTTTATTACTACGTATATAGTAACACTATATATGTATATTGTCAAGATGTAACTTCGATAATAGAATTGAAGTTAAGGAAGTGATAATATGAACGGTTCAAAAACGATAATCTCAATAAAGGAATACGGCAGGATTGAATTAAGGCTTAATGAAATTCTGGAACAGCGGGGTATCAAGCGATATTATCTTGCAAAATCCACGAATACACGTTTTGAAGTAATAGACAAATGGTGCAAGAACAACGTTGAAAAGCTCGACCTTGACGTACTCGCCCGTATATGCTATGCTCTTGATTGTACGCCGTCAGATATTATAAAGCATATAGGTAACGACAAATAAGCGATAATTAATATAAACCTGCGGTTATTACACCTTTTCGTCTTGTAAAGATCCCATCCCCTTCCGACAATGAGATACGCCTTTGTCTATATACAAAACCACCTGACGATCCCCGTCAGGTGATTTCTTTATAAATATTACAAAACAGTAACAATAGGTTTACAATTCGGTTACAAAGCGATTACAATTCTGTAACAATTATTGACAATATATATTTTTTTATGGTATATTGAAATTATAGAATAAATAACCGCAAACTTATTACCTGCCAACCGGAAGTAAGGAGGATGAAGGAATGAAAAATAAAGCTGTACGTTTTACTTTCTCTGCATTAAGATTCGTAAAGCATTTTTCTTTTATAATTGCAATTCTGACTGTTGCCGTTATGGTTTCGGGGTGCATTTTTAT
>JAFTVY010000032.1 GCA_017465545.1 Ruminiclostridium sp. | reverse complement strand
GTATATCATCAAGCCGCAGGTAGATACACGCTGACGCGTGATGAGATACAAGGGCGGCTTAAATGCCGCCCTTGATGATATACGCCGTACTTCGTACGTCGATGATATACAGGGCCTGCGGCTTAAATCAAGGCGAAGCCTTGTATATCATCAATTCCGAAGGAATTGTATATCATCAACACGAAGTGTTGTATATCATCAAGCCGCAGGTAGATACACGCTGATGCGTGATGAGATACAAGGGCGGCTAATGCCGCCCTTGATGATATACGCCGTACTTCGTACGTCGATGATATACCAGGCCTGCGGCTTGGATAAACAAAAAGGAACTTTTGCATAGCAAAAGTTCCTTTTTGTTGGCACCCCCTGCGGGAATCGAACCCACATCTAACCCTTAGGAGGGGTTTATTCTATCCATTGAACTAAGGAGGCGTATATTTTAAATTAAGTTACCTGAATATTATACCTCATAAACGTCTTTTTTTCAAGTGGTTTTACGCTTTTTATTCTGCCATATGCCGCAAAAAATCGGTTTATTATGAAAAACCGCTTAAAAAAAAGAAAAAGTGAATAATTATTTGTTTTAAATTGATATAGACAAAATCCGATTTTGGTACTAAAATAATAAGGCTGAATAAAGTTTTAAAAATCGTATTAAGAATCGGAGAGAAAAGAATGGTAAAAAGGTACTTTAAACGACTCGGCTCTGAATTCAAGGGCTATAGCGGAGCAAAATTCGGAAAGGACGTACTGGCCGGCGTTACGGTAGCGGCGGTGGCTCTGCCTCTTGCACTTGCTTTCGGTGTGTCCAGCGGAGCGACAGCGGCGGCAGGACTTATAACGGCAATTCTTGCAGGTGTTATTATCGGCTTCTTCTCTGGAGCTTCCTATCAGATTTCAGGCCCTACCGGTGCAATGGCGGCTATTTTATGCTCCCTTGTTGCTACCTATCAGATGCAGGGCGTATTCATTGCCTGCTTCTTATCGGGCGTTATATTGCTCATATGCGGTATATTCAAGCTTGGCGGACTGGTTTCCTTTATCCCTACTCCCGTAATCACGGGCTTTACGTCGGGTATTGCAATCATTATTGCCTTTGGTCAGATAAACAACCTCACAGGTCTTACCTGCACCGGCGAAACTACCATCGATAAGGTAATAAGCTACTTCAACACACCCCAGACGCTCAATTTTGAGGCTATTATAATAGGCGTCAGCGTAATACTCTTTATGCTTATTTACCCCAAAAAGCTGAATGCCATAGTACCCTCATCCCTTGCGGCAATCATCATTGCTACAGCTCTCAATTTTATTTTCAATTTCAACGTGGGAGTAGTAGGTGAAATTCCCCAGACGCTTTTACCCGAAGAAAGACTGGACTTTACCGCTCTTGACTTTGATACTATAAAGAATCTTATCGTACCTGCTATAAGTATTGCGGCTTTAGGACTTATTGAAAGTCTTTTATGTGGCGCATCCGCAGGCAGAATGAAGAATGAGAAGCTGGACAGCGACGTGGAGCTTGTTGCCCAGGGACTCGGTAATATGATAATACCCATCTTCGGTGGTATTCCCGCTACAGCGGCTATTGCCCGTACCTCCGTTGCTATAAAGGCTGGCGGTCAGACAAGACTGACAAGCGTTATACATTCAGTAGTGCTTATCGCATCTATGTTCTTACTGGGCGGCGTAATGTCAAAGATTCCTTTAGCGGCGCTGGCTGGTGTGCTTATCGTTACCGCCTGGAGAATGAACGAATTCCACGTTATAAAGGATATCTTCGACAGAAAGATAAAGACTGCCATGTTCCAGTATCTTATCACTATGGTGGCTACCGTTATATTCGACCTTACAATAGCTATTTTAGTAGGCGTTTTATTCTCTGTAATAATGTTCGTTTTAAAGGTTTCGGATATGCAGGTAAATGTTGCAGACGTTGACGCGTCAAAGCTTGGTATTGAAGATAACGAATGCTTTAAGAATACAAAGGTAGTATACATAACGGGACCTCTTTACTTTGGTACTTCAAACAAGCTCTCTGAAAAGCTGGCTTTTCTTGATGACGAGAAATCAGAAAACGTAATCTTTTCTATGCGTGGTGTACCCGTTGCAGATATTTCAGGCGTTCAGGCGCTTATGGAATTATGCGAGGGGCTTACAAGCCAGGGCGATGAAATTTACTTCTCCTGCGTACAGCCTCAGGTTGATGAAATGCTGACAAGATGCGGCCTTGTTGAAAAGTACGGTAAGGAAAGATTTTTCTGGAGTACCGATAAGGCACTTTTAAAGCTTGCTAAAACCGAATAAATCTGTTATACTTATATCAGTCGTCATATTCCGACAAAGGAAACGGCGGCTGATATTTTTCTTGAGGTGGGTTTTATGATTATCAGTATTCTTTTTGCATTGCTCACGATTCTTTTACTTTCGGGCGGTGCGGTATTCTATAAGCTGTCGGTAAAGGAGAGTGAGCCTTATTCCGTCACCTCCGTAAAGACGGTGGCGGTAATTGTGATTGCCCTGATTTACGCCTCCTTCACAGGCGCATACGTGGATATAACCTCTGTGGGCGGTCTCAATCTCTTCTATCTTATTATATCGGGCGTAGCTCTGGGCGGAGCGTGGCTTTTCTACTCCTATGCATTAAAAGGCTCTGAGCTTGCAACCGTTCAGCCGATAATCAGCTTTCAGCCGATTATGATGATGCTGATGTCGATGCTGTTCTTATACGAAGGCTACAGCCTGCTGACAATCGTAGCAATCTCTCTTGCAGGTGCAGGTACAGTGCTTATGAGCTGGAAAAAGGGTAATAAAAGATGGATGCTTTTTGCCTGGCTTTCCGTGGTGCTGTCGGCGGTAGCATTGTTCCTTGCAAGAACGGGAGCTTATTCCGTAAGCTATACCCTTGGCGTAGTGGTACAGTCGCTGGTGGTATTTGCTATGCTCTGGGTAACAGCCTTTGCAAAGGGCAAGAAGAACATATTCTCGGGTGTTACTGTGAAGGGAGCATTCTTTATGGTGCTTGCCGTACTGGCGATGACCTTGGCGGCATTCTCGGTGCAGTACGTGGGAACGATAGAAGGCGTATCTCTTGATAAGTACATAAAGCTCGGTGCATTAATGCTGACCGTTACGGGTGGTGCGGCAATGCTGAAGGAAAAGCCGTCCTCTGTAAACGTAGCCGGTATAATGCTGGTGGTTGCAGGTGTAGTAGTAAGTATATTCTGATAAAAAAGCCGTATCTGATTCAGTTTCAGATACAGCGTTTGTTATTTTATTTTACTATTATTGATATGTAACCGGGTGTGTAGCAGTTGATACTTTTGATAAAGTCAAGAACAAGCTTATTGGTTGTTGTGTTGTGGCACAGCTTTCTTGCCAGATGGCATACTATAGTTTTGAATTTTGCTCTTACTGCTACTTCGTCGTCGTTGGATGCGGCGATACATACGCCAAGATATTCTATAGCCGCCACGCATACCGCAAAATAAGCGTAATTTGCAAATATGCTGTCTTTTTTATCAATGAAGGGCATCTGCATATCCATATAAAGTGCACGGACAATGTTTCTGATGATGTAATCCTTCGGAAAACAGCTTCTGAATTTCTTGTAGTAATCGTTATATTGTTCGGGAGAAATAAACAGAACGTCGGTATCTGCGGTACCCTCACCATTCTGGATGAATTTTCTGAATGGTACTTCTATTTCAAGTGAAGAAAACAGATTCTTCAATACGGGGAGCTTTACCGATAAATTCGGAGCTATATCCTGAAGGGATTTCAGGGTAGCGGGGTTTGTCATCTGGGGAGTAAGCGCCTTTATGACTTCGGGTATTCTCTTTACGTCTTTTGCGGCAAATTCGTCTATTTTTGATGCGGCAAGAATTCCTGAAATAAGCGCTGTGATAATATCGGTATTCTTGTTTGAGATAATGCCGTAGAAGAAATCAAAAAGCTCGTTGCGATACATTAAAACGGGGTTATCCGATACGTCGGTTTCGGTATCGACAAAACAGCTGTTGACAGTAGTGATGTCTTCCTTGCGGGCTTTTGTATAGACGTCGCAGGCGTCGGGTGAGGCTGTGACCAGATCGTAAACCGCAGGACAGCTGATAACACGGTAACGGAGTATAGTGCCGTTGTTGATCGTTCCCGCAAGCGGATAGGTCTTGCAGGTGTGGGAAAGATAGTCGTGTCCCAGCTCCTTTTGTATCATACAGAGTCTGTCTTCTTTATCGTGGAAGGGGCAGTCCTTGTCCTCACCGAAGATTATGCGGACTATATCGTCATGCTCCGTTTTCTTGAAGGAACGGGCAACAAGGTCCTTCAGTTCCTGTGAGCAGTCGGAATTCTTTATTCTTTCTACCTCAGATACGTACCAGTCTATACCCCATACCTGACAGCAATGAAGCTCACATTCCTTGCCTATGCATTTAAAATCGTTTATATACGATGGAATTTTTATTGTGTAAGACATAATATCACCTCCCGATAATTATAACATTTTTATCCCTTAAAATCAATACATAGCTTGTGTGAAATACAGAATATTTAAAAACGGCTTTGTTGATAAATTTTATTATATATGATATAATTAAAGAAGTAAAAAAATTATAAAGCATATGGGACAAAAGGGACTTCTGTTTTGTATTATATAACAAGGAAATAAATATGGCGTTAAGCCGGAAACGAGGTTTTATGGCTAAAAAAGTATTGAAGCGTATAGCGATTATTTTATCCGTAATAGTCTTTTTAGTAGCAGGAGTTATTCTTGCGTACAATTTCGGCTGGCGGTTACTGGGCTTTTCCGCTTGTGTCAGCCCCGAACGTTACATTACTTATCACTATGAAGTAAAAGAAGATTCTGTAGAAATTCTTTTTACCAAAAACGGTTTTCACGGAATAGGTCATACTCTCGGTTACGTAACAGAAGAAAAGGATGGTACTTTAAAAATAGGTATAAAATACTATATGGGACTTGTTCCCCTTCTGTTTGATAATGGACCGAGAACAGAGACTATAAGGATACCGTTTAAAACTGAACCGCAGAAAATAATTCTTAGTGGAGATGGTTACGAAATTGATATAGACGACCACGTCAACGAGGAATTTTATCAGGATTATCTGGATACGTTGCAACGGATTGAAGAGCAGGAGAAGAATAAGACAAGCGAATGACGAAGGTATAAAGGGAGTTTATAAATGGCGGAAAATTATTTATCCGACTGGTCGGATATCAGTATATGGCAACACGATGGAACGCTGGGTTACGATGAGGAAAACAAGGTGCTTTTCTTTGACAGCAATAAGGAAAGGAACAAAGGGGCAAAAGAAGGCGTTTTTTCTGCTGATGTTGTTATAAATATAACTAACTGCGATAGCTGGTGTAAGACAGAGCTTGATATACCCGATGGAATGGATAGCTTCAATCTTACCTTTATAGCGGCAAACGGAGCTGTGACGGGTGGAGACAGAGGCTGCATTTCTGCCGAATTTCTGAATTCAGACGAGGAGATAGTCGGCACGGTTGCCACCACTCCGATAGCTGACAAGCAATATTTTTATGAGTACAGAACACAGGGGCAGAAAGAGGATATGTTTGCCACTATCCCCGAAGATGCCGAGAAAATGCAGATTTGCATCTATGGTAAACGGGATGGAAAGAATCTTGACTTTTATGTGAAGGATATAACTCTGGAGTTTGCAGAAAAGTCCTACGCTGATACACCGATAGCGGGCGTAAATGCAGTTTATGTAAATCATAAGGTGAATGAAAAGCCGGTTATAATCGGGCAGGACGTGACCTTCGGCAATGCGTTTTTATGGATAGGACTCGGTATACTTGTGGCGGCAACGGCAACCGTTATTTCCCTTTATGAAAAGGGTAAAAGGAAAATCGAAGAAAACGATAAAGAAAATCAATAATTTTTTAAAAAACTATTGACAAACATAAATCAATATGCTATAATAATGAAGCTGTTCTAAAGACAGTAGGTCGGGAAACCGCTAACGACTACGTCGCCTACCGAGGAATGGGAAGAAAGAATATGATTTTTCTGCCCTTTTCTATCTTAACAGAAAAGGGTTTTTATATTACCCTTTTCGAACAGTTAATACACGAAAGGAGATACACTATGCCCAGTGAAAAGATCTTAGCGTCAAAGCAGGAATACGTAGCTCAGCTCGCTGAAAAGCTCAAGAATTCCGCTTGTGGCGTAATCGTTGACTACAAGGGTATCACAGTTGCTGACGACACAGTTCTCAGAAAGGGACTCCGTGAGGCAGAGGTTGATTACTTCGTAGTTAAGAACACTCTTTTAAAGCGTGCAGCTGAAATTGCCGGTATTGAAGGAATCGATGACGTTCTCGAAGGCACAACAGCTATCGCACTTGCAAAGGAAGATATCGTTACAGCTCCCAAGCTTTTATACAAGCAGGAAGAAGCTTCCAACGGTGCTTTCACAATCAAGAAGGGCTTCGTTGATGGCAAGGCTATCAGCAAGGAAGAAGTAGTAGCTTACGCAAAGCTCCCCACAAAGGAAACTCTGCTTTCTCAGCTCGTATTTATGCTTCAGTCCCCTATCCAGAAGCTCGCTATCGCTATAAGCGAAATCGAAAAGAAGAACGCATAAGTAATGCGGCGGCTTAAAAAATAAGCCAGAAAAATTAAAGCGGAAAACCGCAAAGAAAAAATTTAAACATATTTATGGAGGAAAATAAAATGGCTTCAGAAAAGATTTTAGCAATGATCGAAGAAGTAAAAGGTTTAACAGTATTAGAGCTCAACGAACTCGTTAAGGCTCTCGAAGAAGAATTTGGTGTATCTGCAGCAGCAGTAGCAGTAGCAGGTCCCGCAGCAGGCGGCGCAGCTGCAGCAGCTGAAGAAAAGACAGAATTTGACGTAGTTCTCGCATCCTTCGGCGATGCTAAGATGAACGTTATCAAGGCAGTTAAGGATATCTGCGGTCTTGGTCTTAAGGAAGCTAAGGAACTCGTTGAAGCAGCTCCTAAGGCTCTCAAGGAAGGCGTTTCCAAGGCAGAAGCTGAAGAAATCAAGGCTAAGCTCGAAGAAGCTGGCGCTAAGATCGAACTTAAGTAATTACTGTTTGATTAAAACTATAGTCCCTATCCGAAAGGATGGGGACTTTTTTCTATTGCCATAACGCATTTTTTCTGATATAATCATTTTTGTAATTATTTTATTTTTTTCCGTAACGAAACCATTTTTTTGTTGTCTTATAGGATGAAAGGGGAAATAAGAATGGAAGACGCTAAAATAATATCACTCTACAATGACAGAGACGAAAACGCTATTGTACAGACTAAAACAAAATACGGCAGGCTTCTGGATAAAATATCCTATGAGATTTTAAGGAATGAAGAAGACAGCGAGGAGTGTGTAAGCACTACCTACCTTAATACCTGGAATGCTATCCCACCTGCAGTACCGCAGTCTTTGTGTGCTTTCGTCTGCCGTATTGCAAGAAATGTAGCTTTGAACCTTCTGAAAAAGCTCAACCGACACAGAGCGGAAAATATCTACGAGGAGCTGGAGGAGATAGCAGGGGATGATTCTGATCCGCAGGATATACTGGAATCAAATACCCTTACTTCGCTTATCGACAGATATCTTGATACCGTAAAGAGCCGTAATCGTCAGATTTTTGTAATGCGCTATTATTACAATATGTCAATGAAGGCGATAGGGGATTGCTTTAATCTGAACGAAAATGCGGTACGTGCACAGCTTTTGCGAACAAGAGAGGGACTGCGCAGTTACATAAGAGAAAATGGTTTTAACGTTTAAGGAGATGCTACTATGAATGATAAGAAGAAAAGCTTATGGGATAATTCCCTTGATAATATAAGCGAAAAACATACAGCCGAGGCGGCTGAGACCATATATAAAAAATCCGTAAGCGAGACCGATTCTGACGAGCTTGTCGTGGTAGAAGGCGGACAGCAGAAAAGGAGAATATACACCTTTGCAATCGCCGCCTGCCTTACGGTTCTTGTAGGTGTTGTAGTGCTGGCATCGGTTCTGCTTACAAACGGCGGAATTGAGATACAGCCGACTGATTCCGATACAAGTAGCGTAAGCATAGAAGAAAACTCAGAAGAAAATTCTGAAGGAGAAAGCTCATCAATTTCGCAGACGGAGTCTGTTATCACGTCAGCACCGGAAACCACTACCACCGATCCGATGCTGGAAATCATCATCGAGCCTGATACGGATAATTCTGTAACGGAGAGCTTTGACGGCGTGTACGACGAAACTATCTGTTTGTTTGACAACTATCTCTTTTTCAAGATACAGCCTGATAATACTCTGATGCTCGTGAGCTACGAGGGCACCAACCCCCAGCTTGTGATATTCCCGGAGAAAGTAGCGGATATGCCTGTTACCGGTATATCTGCTCACGCCTTTGATAAATCCAGATCGTTTATTGAGCTTGTTTTATTGCCGAACAGTATCACAACAATTGAGGACGGTGCTTTCGCTGATTGCACTATGCTTGAAGAAATCATTATTCCCGATGGAGTCACAGAGATACGTGAGAACACCTTCAAGGGCTGTTCTTCGATGAAATCTGCATACTTGCCAGCCAAGCTTAAATATATCCATGCCTCTGCTTTTGAGGGCTGCAGCTCGCTTCTGAATTTAGAATTACCCGAAGGTCTTGAAAAGATCGGCAGTAATGCCTTTTCAGGCTGTGAAACCCTTATGGAATTAAACCTTCCTGCCAGCATCAGCAATATATATAGTTCTGCCTTTTCCGGCTGTACCTCTCTCAGAACGGTAATACTTAAAAAGAAGGGTAGCCTGAATCCGCCCTTATATATCAGCGAAAATGCTTTTGCAAACTGCAGTTCTCTTGCAACGTTTACTATGAAGGACGGTGTAAAATACGTAGGTGCCTCCGCCTTTTCCGGCTGTAGCGCATTAACGTCAATGAATCTCAGTAACGACCTTTTAAAGATCGGAAATGAAGCTTTTGCAAATTGCACAGCTCTTAAAAAGCTTTTGGTTCCCTTTGGTGTGAGTGAAATAGGGGAAAATGCCTTCAGCGGATGCACAGCGCTGACTCTTGAATGCTACGCTCTTTCCTATGCGGAAAAATATGCAAAGGAAAATAACATTCCTTCAGCCAAAGCTATGGGAAGTACAACAAACGGAACTTATCTGTTTGAAGATATCGAATACAGGGAATTTACCGACTCTCAGATTGAGATAACAGGATACGTAGGAAACAAAGAAGAGCTTGTTATTCCTGATATGATTGAAGGCAAAGGAGTGCACGTTATCGCCAATAATGCGTTTAATAACACTTCGCTTACTTCTGTTATTCTTCCTTATTCTGTCGGTGAAATAAAGAATGAAGCGTTTAAGGATAACAAAACGCTTAAAAAAATCGTTCTGCCTGAAGGTCTGTTCTGGATCGGAGAGAGAGCCTTTGAAGGCTGTACCGCACTTGAAACCATAAGAATACCCGAGGTTGTGACAAGCCTTGAATCAGGGGCGTTCCGTGGCTGTACGTCGCTTAAAGAGGTGATACTGCCCGATACCTTTGAAACGTTAGGGGACTCAGTATTCGAAGGATGTACGTCACTTGAAAGAATAACACTCCCCGATAAGATTTCAGACCTTGGTGACAGGTGCTTTATGGGTTGTACGTCACTTAAGGAATTTACTATTCCGTCACGGGTTGAATTCATCAGAACAAAATTGTTTATGAATTGTCATCAACTTGAGACGGTAAACGTACACGATAAGATTTTTGATATCGGCAAGGGCGCTTTTTCCGGATGTCATGCGCTTACCGCAATATCTATTCCTGAACCTGTAACAACGATAGCGGAAGAGGCGTTTATGGATTGCAGATCTTTAAAGAGCGTTTCGCTTCCGAGCAAATGCCAGTCTGTCGGATTCTATACCTTTAAAGGGTGTACGTCTCTTGAATCGGTGAAAATTTCTTCCTGTGCTTATTCTGTATCCGGCTTTGCGTTTAAGGGCTGTACCAGTCTTCGTGAGGTGGAGATATACGAAGGTGAATATACACAGCTCACTATATGCGCAGACGCCTTCAGCGAGTGTACCGCTTTCACAAATTTATACGTGAAGTGCAAGGACGTAAATATTGAATGGGGCGCTCTGCCAAGAAATGAAGGTCTTGTCATAAGCTGTTATCCCGATACCGCCGTTTATAGATATGCGGTTGAAAACGGTATCGAATATGAGCTTTATTAAGAGATAATACCACTATGCCCGATCTCCGCTTTAGCTAAGGTCGGGTTTTTATATATAAAAAACGCAGTACCACGGAAGTGATACTGCGGAGCTTTATCAATGTTTTAGTTGTGCTGATATCTGAATAGCCTAACTGTAATATTTCTGATTTTTGCTTTTGGGCTTATCTGGGATTGCAAGCTTGATTAATTCAATATCAAGCATTTAATCACCACCTTAAGTAGAATTATACTACTATTATACGTATTTGTCAACAAAAATAGTCGCATAAATTATAAAAAGTCGTATAAATTTTATTTTATACGACAAGATTGGTAAAGATGTGTTATAAATTTTCAATACACTTCTTATAAAAGCGGCGTTTTTGATGCGCAGTTTCCGATAAGAGCATGACTTGTACTATGGCAGAGAGTAAAAACAGGGTGTAAAATATAAAAGGCGGTCACTATATAGCGACCGCCTTAAATATTACTTAGCGGCAAATTCTCCGATAATCTCACCGCTTTGCAAAATATGACTTTTTGCTTTTTTCAGAAAACCTCTTTTTGTTGTATTCGAAGATATATTCATTTCGCAATCTAAAGCGTATAATGTGAATTTATATAAATGCTTTTTTCCTTTTGGCGGTTTCGGCCCTGCATATCTGTGCCACCCATACGCTATGCCTTGTTTTGCGTTGCCGAGTGTACCGATGATTTTTCCGCGCGAAACAGCCTTTTTGATAACATCTGCCGCAGGAATATTCCAGATAATCCAATGCGTAAAGTCCTTTATCGGATGGCTTGTATCCTCTAACGTAATCGCTATTGTTTTTGTTTGAGGTGATAGATTCTTTATTACAAATTCCGGAGAAATATCCTGACCATATCC
Source organism: Ruminiclostridium sp. (assembly GCA_017465545.1). GTDB lineage: Bacteria > Bacillota > Clostridia > Oscillospirales > Ruminococcaceae > Ruminiclostridium_E. The sequence goes on along the minus strand of JAFTVY010000032.1, from coordinate 4,594 downwards.
TGTATGTTCAATAATGAAATTGCCCCGAAAGTCAATTCCACGGCACTCAAATTCCAAAATTCTATTATTCATTTCGTATCCCTCACTTCGAGTTTTCAGCTGATTTTATTATATCAAACGCCACTAAAAAAGTCAACACAAAAAGGCGGTCACTATACGGCGACCGCCTCTGTTGTTCAATTAATTTATCAGCGCAACGTTTATTGCTTACTTGTTAGCCTCTTCAACTGCAACTGCACAAGCAACTGTAGCGCCAACCATGGGGTTGTTACCCATACCGATGAGACCCATCATTTCAACGTGAGCAGGAACAGAAGAAGAACCTGCGAACTGAGCGTCACCGTGCATACGTCCCATTGTGTCTGTAAGACCGTAGGAAGCAGGGCCTGCTGCCATGTTGTCGGGGTGAAGTGTACGACCTGTACCACCACCGGAAGCAACTGAGAAGTACTTCTTGCCGTTTTCGATAGCCCACTTCTTGTATGTGCCTGCAACGGGGTGCTGGAATCTTGTGGGGTTAGTGGAGTTACCTGTGATGGAAACTTCAACGCCTTCCATCTTCATGATAGCAACGCCTTCTGTAACGTCGTTACAACCGAAGCAACGAACCTTAGCCTTGTCGCCGTTTGAGTATGCGATTTCCTTAACTACTGTAAGAACGTCGTTGGAAATATCATATTCTGTCTGAACGTATGTGAAGCCGTTGATTCTGGAAATGATCTGAGCGGCATCCTTACCAAGACCGTTTAAGATAACTCTTAAGGGTTCTTTTCTTGCCTTGTTAGCTGTTCTTGCGATACCGATAGCACCTTCAGCAGCTGCGAAGGATTCGTGACCTGCTAAGAAGCAGAAGCACTTTGTATCTTCTTCAAGAAGCATCTTGCCGAGGTTACCGTGACCAAGACCAACGCTTCTGTTTTCAGCAACGGAGCCGGGGATGCAGAATGCCTGTAAACCTTCGCCGATAGCAGCTGCAGCTTCGCTTGCCTTCTTGATTCCTCTCTTGAGAGCGATTGCTGTACCGAGTGTGTATGCCCATACAGCGTTTTCGAATGCGATGGGCTGTACGCCCTTAACGATTTCTTCTACGTTGATTCCCTTGGAAAGGCAAAGATCTTTTGCTTCTTCGATTTCCTTCATACCAAGGGTTTCGAGACATGCTGCAATCTTGGCTGCACGTCTTTCCTGACCTTCAAATTTAGCCATTATATCTTTACTCCTTCCTAATTATTCTTCACGGGGATCGATCTTCTTAACAGCTTCATCATATCTGCCGTACTGACCCATGTTAGCCTTGTAAGCTTCATCAGGAGTCTTGCCGTGACGGATGTCTTCGAGCATCTTGCCAAGACGGATGAACTGGTAACCGATGATTTCGTTGTTTTCGTCAAGACCGAGGGATGTGATGTAGCCCTCTGCCATCTCCATGTAACGTACACCCTTTTCCTTTGTGGAGAAGATTGTACCGATCTGTGAACGAAGGCCCTTACCTAAGTCCTCAAGACCTGCACCGATGGGAAGACCATCTTCGGAGAAAGCTGTCTGTGTACGACCGTAAACGATCTGTAAGAAAAGCTCACGCATAGCTGTGTTGATAGCGTCACAAACGAGGTCTGTGTTGAGAGCTTCTAAAAGTGTCTTACCGGGGAGGATTTCACCTGCCATAGCTGCGGAGTGTGTCATACCTGAGCATCCGAGTGTTTCAACTAATGCTTCTTCGATGATACCATTCTTAACGTTGAGTGTCAGCTTGCAGGCACCCTGCTGGGGTGCACACCAGCCTACACCGTGTGTAAGACCGCTGATATCGGAAATCTGATAGGCTTTAACCCACTTGCCCTCTTCGGGAATGGGTGCGGGACCGTGCTTGGGGCCTTTGGCAACCACGCACATGTTCTGAACTTCATGAGAAAAACTTGCCATTTTTCTGCTCCTTTCAAAATTGTTACAGTTCCTGTCCGCTTTCGGACAAGTCACATATACAAATATATTATATACCATTCTGAAGAAAATTTCAATAGTTTTGAGAAAAATCCGTCAATAAAATAACAAAGTTTTTTGCATAAAATATAGTCCCCGCCGAAAAGCAGGGACTATGATATTTGAATAACGTTTGTCGTGAAGGGTTTTCCTTTAAAGCGTTTTACCGCTTACAGTCTTGTATTCGCTGTAAAGTGCCGTTTCTCCGATCATGTTATAGGTTCTTACCCTGAACTTGTAGGTTGTAGCACCTGCAAGGCCGGTTACCTTGTATTCGGTGGTGGCGTTGCTGTTTACGTCGGCAATCTGTACCCACTTGCCATCCTTGTACTGTTCGATAAGATAGCCGTCGGCAGAGGTGTTCTTGTTCCAGGCAAGTCTTATAGCAGTCTGTGACTTGCTCTTTACCGTAAGACCTGAAATAGCAGAGGGGTTAGTTGTCTTTGCAAGTACGTCGGTATACGTGCTGTAGGTCTTATCGCCGTACTTTGTGATAGCGTAAGCCTTCATTCTGAAGCTGTACTTTGTAGAGGCTTTAAGTCCCGTTACCTTATATTCGGTAGTTGCGTAATTATCAATATCGGCAATCTGTACCCATTCGCCACCGATCTTCTGTTCGATTACGTAGCCATCGACTGCTGCGTTCTTTGTCCACTTGAGACGAAGCGCTGTGGAAGATCTGCTCTTCAGAGCAAGGCCTGTAACTGCGGAAGCCTGGGTATTTGCCGTAAGTGTGTCTGTTTTTGCACCGTAGATAGTAACGCCGTACTTGGTAATAGCATATGCCTTCATTCTGAACTTGTATGCTGTACCTGATTTCAGACCTGTCACCTTGTAGGTGATCGTTTCGCCGTCGGTGATATCCGCAATCTGTACCCACTTGGAGCCGTCGTACTGTTCGATAACGTAGCCGTCAGCGTATGCATTCTTTTTCCAGTTAAGACGGATTGCCGAGGTGGATCTGCTGGGTGATGTGAAGTTCTTTACAGAGGTCATCCGAGCATTCACGGTAACGGTAGGTGAATACTTGCTGGCAACCAGCTCGCCGTTCATTGTACGTACGGTTCTCATTCTGAACTTGTGAGCGTCGCCGGGTGTGAGCCCGCTTACTTCATAGCTTTCGGTTTCACGGTCTGTAATAGTAGCAATCGTTTCCCATTTATTATCGGTATACTGCTGAATCTCATAGCCTCTGCCGCTGGTGTTCTTTGTCCAGCTGAGTGTAGCCGTGGTATAGCTTGTATCGGTTACAGTTATTGAAGGCTGGGAGAAGGTAACGTTGTACCGGATTTTTATCTCGTCGGATTCCACTACTGTGAGTCCGTCGTCTGCGAATGCCTTCAGTAGGAATCTGTATTCGGCGTTTATGAGATTTGTCAGATATGCACCGGTTGAGCTTGCGTTCTTGGAGGTAATAAGCCACAGATCTTCATCGCCCTTTGCTACGTACAGCTCGTAGGATTCTGCACCTTCTACCTTATCCCAGTCTACGTGTATGCGGGTATCCTCGAGCATAGTAGTATTCAGCACGGGCTTTGCAAGAGGTGTCTTGTCATCGGTATATACCTTTATTCTTGCGTTTCCACGGGTTTCTGTGTCTATAGAATCATTCCAGTATTCGCCTGAATATGAAATATAGGATTCACCGGGGTTGCAGTTTGCCACGACCTGGAACTGCGTATCTGTTGAAGGCTTGCGACTTTCGTAGCTTGCTGATACGGTTTCGCCGTTCCTTGTTTCCTGCTTTAAGACTACCGCATATTTATCGCCCTTGTTTACAGATACGCCCTTGGGGAAGTTTACAGTATAAGAACCGGGTGTGTCTATTGTGATGGTGCCGGTTGCCGCAAGTGTACCTGACGAGGGGTTTCCTTCTTCAGGATTAAGATAAAGCATTACTTCGGCATCTGTGAGGACTGTTGTAGTAGCGTAGAAGGAAGCCGCCTTTATTATTTCTTCCTTTTCAGCTGTGAATACAGCCGCTGAGTGGACCATGGGTTTTCCGTAGGAAACGGATACGGTTGAGGGTGCGCCGTCCATGGTGATGAGGTTATCGTAATAATCCGCATCACCCTCCATAGCAAAGTCATAGGCATAGGCTGTGTTGATGGACTTATCGTAATATGACATCCAGAAATAACCGCCGTTGTGGCTGTAATCGCCCCAGCTGTTCTTGATGAGCCATGCACCATCGCCTTCGGGAGTGCATCCGTTATTGGTGAATTTTTCCTTGGGGATGGAATCGTCATAGCCCACAACCGCTATATTATGGTTGGAGCTGTTATCAAAGGGGCAGTAATAGTAATGCTCGCCCTCGATGATATTCATAGGATTTTCCGTGGTATCGGTTTCGCCCATATGGTGATAACCCATAGACACGCCGCCGTAGGTATATACAAGTCTCTTGATTTTCTGTATGTAATCGGGATCGCTTGAATTTACGCTGAAAAATCCGGTGAGCTGTGCCACCTGAGAATCAAGGATAGCTGTCCATTCACTTTCTGTGAACTGCTTTCCTGCAATGGTGGGATCGCCACTTGAATTGTAGGGGTAATCCTCGTTTTCGGGGAAGGGACCTACCCATTCCATCATATAGTGGGAAGGGTTATAGGCG
>JAFTVY010000099.1 GCA_017465545.1 Ruminiclostridium sp. | reverse complement strand
TTTAAAAAAGTGAAACCTTTATGTCTTTTCAGGTGTATTACAGATGAAAGGTCCTTAAAAACGATGTACATCAGCACAACAGGAGAGAAAAAGAAATGACAGAAAAAGAATTCTGCGAAAAATACGATAAATATAAGAATACCGTGTATTCAGTTATATTTAACTATTTAAGAAATACATACGATACCGCTGACGTTCATCAGGAGGTTTTCATGAAGCTCTATCAGGCTGAAACCGAGTTTCAGAGCGATGAGCATATGAAGGCATGGCTTATAAGAACAGCCGTAAATCTTTCAAAGAACTTCCTTCGTGATAATAAGCGCAGAAGCGGTGAAGAGCTTGATGAAAATATACCCTATCTTGAAGAAAATGAGGATAACGGGCTTTTAGCCTACGTGTTAAAGCTCCCTGAAAAGTACCGCATCCCGATACATCTTTTCTATTACGAGGGATACTCGGTAAATGAGATTTCTGACATCCTCGGTATTCCGCAGGGTACGGTAAAGATTCATCTGAAAAGAGGTAGAGAAAAGCTGAAGTCGGTTCTCACGGACTTCAACTTCTAACAGGAGGATTTTACTTATGAATTTTAACGAAACTTATAAAAAGCAGATGGATAATTTCTGCGATGAAAATATTACAGCATCGGCAAATGATATCCTTTTAAAGGCAAAATCTGCAGAAGCACCGTCTGAATCCAGGATTATCGAGTTTAAGCCTAAGAAGAAGGCAAAGAAATTTACAGCCTTTATTGCGGCGGCGGTAGCCTGCTCTATGGTAGCCAGCGTTACGGCTCTTGCGGCAACCGGCGTTCTCGGACAATGGATCAATCAGATATTCGGTGACAAGGTTACATCTGAAATCGTGGATAAGGGGTACCTTTACGAGATAAACCAGAGCAAGGAGGACGAAAACTTCAGAATCGACCTTATTGCCGTAACCGGTGACTCATCTACGCCAAAGCTTCTGTTTGACGTTTATCTTAACGGAGAAGATATGGTAAAGGCTACTGATAAGATACTTCTTCACGCTTATATTCTCCCCGAAGAAATAATGAAGAATGAAATTGATGATTACGCACCCTCTATGGGAATAGGCGTAAAGGATGAAAACGCCGAAGGTCTTTATCACGTTCTTATGGATGGTCCTATGGCCTGGCTTACCGGCGGCGATGAGGTAATGGTCAAGGTAAGTAACGTAATCCTCAATCCCACCACCGAAGGCACAGGCATAGAGGATGCAGGTGACGTATCAGATTACATCGGTAAGGAATGTGATGAGTGGATAGCCGCTGACCTTCAGTACAGCTTTACACCTGCGGCAACAAACTTCCACCCCATATCAGATATTATTTATGATGAAGGTATCAGCTTTAATCACAACGGCATCAGCTACAACCTTACAAGAGGCGAATATGGTGTGTATGCTTCTATGCTGAGCTTTGAATACGACTATCTCGGAACTGAATTTGCAAAGGGTGAAACCGAGTACGAAAAGCTTGAAGCGAAGCTCCACGAAAACTGGCGTAGCTTTATAAAGGACGTTACTCTTATCGTTGACGGCACAGAATATAAGGTAAACGCTAAGGAAACTGAAATGGGCTACACGTACTGCAACCCCGAAACAAAGCATTGCAATGCTGTTCCTTATTTTCCTGCCTTTGAATACGAAAACACACAGAATATCGTATTAAAGTACAAGGATACAAGCTACACCTTAAAGGATGGCGATAATATTCCCGGTGAAGAAATCGCCGTACCCGATACATTAATGCCTGAAATAGTAGTGCCCGGTGAATCAACCGTTCCCGAAGAAATTATTACTGAATGACCTGAAATCATATCTATAACGAGAAGATAGAAGGAAATTCAGAAAGGAAATTATTATGAAAAAGATTATTATTCTCACAAGTTCAGTTATACTGCTTGTTGCTATTGCGTTAACCGTTGTTTTCCTGATTATTCCCATGCTCAACGTTAAGTCCAACGAAGATTTATTTGAGTATCATATCGAAATGAGTGATACGATTTGTATTGATAAATATCTGGGTGATTCTCCTGATGTGGTAATACCGGATGAAATTGAAGGTAAAGGAGTACGTATGGTAAGTGGTATGGCTTTTTCAGATCACGATATTAATTCTATATTTTTTGGTAAGAATATAGAAATAATTAATGACCATACCTTTAAAATGATGTCTTCGTTGAAGGAGATAAAGGTTCACGAGGATAATAAGTTTTTCTATGCAGAGGACGATGTCCTTTTTAATACAAGGGGAGATCTTATAAAGTATCCTCCAGGAAAGTCCGGAGATAAATATGTTGTAAAGAGTGGTATTAAGCGTATATCAAATTACGCATTCGCAGGCTGTGACGAGCTTGTATCTGTAGAAATACCGCAGGGTACTACATATATAGGTAGTGGAGCGTTTTCCGGATGCTATAGTCTGACTACGGTTAAATTCCCTGAAAGCGTTAGTCATGTAGGAAAAAAAGTCTTTGATGGATGTCAGAAGCTTGAAGATGTAAACATCCCTGAATGTATCAAAGAAAAGCATATGGATATAGTATTTGCAAATAGCAATTTATTAAATAAGTAAATTTTTGCAGAAAAAGTATTCCAAAAAAATCTTTGTAAAGGCTGACAGTCTTGATGAAGTGTTCGGGGTAATGAATTCTGCAAAAGTAACTAAATAAAAACAACCGCCCGTGTGCATTAGCATACGGGCGGTTAAGCTATTTACTTTTCCATATAAACAAACTGCAATTCTTTCGTTACAGTTTCTTCCCTTAAAATCCTGTATCCCAGCTTCTGATAAAGCCTTATGTTGTTTACACTTCTTGTACTGGTGAAAAGCTCGTATCTGAGGGCGGGGAACTGCTTTTCTATTTCCGATAAGAGCATCGAGCCGATACCCTTTTTCTGAAAATCGGGATGAACCATCAGTTTTCCTATGTAGGCTGTACCATTTTCCTGGTAAGCTCTTACAGAGCCGATGATATTACCGCTTTCATCTGTAGCTTTTAAAATTATACCCTTCTGAAATTCCTCATTTACTTCTTCTAAAGTCTGTTTAAGTGGAGGAATATCAGTAGTATTAAACAGTTTAGCCTCGCTTTGATAGGCTGTATACTGAAGAGAAAGTATTTCTTTCAGATCTTCCTTACAGGCTTTTTCTATAATTATCATAGCTTATTTCAGAGAATCAATATATCTGCAGGCGGAAATTGCCGCAGTTGCGCCGTCAGCAGTTGCCGTGGTTATCTGTCTTATAGCCTTTGTTCTGCAGTCGCCTGCAACGAATATACCCTGAAGCTCAGTTTCGGGCAGACAGCTTTCGTCCGCTTCGATATAGCCGTATTCGTTCAGCTTTACCACGTCCCTGAAAGGCTCGTTTTCAGGCTGTTGACCGATGGCAACAAAAACGCCGTCAACCTTAAGCTCGACGTCCTCGCCCTTTACGGAAAGTCTGATTCCTTCAAATTTGCTGTCTGCGATGATGCCTGTTACCGTGGCAGAAAGGATGACCTTTATATTTTTCTTTTCCTCAATGTCGCTTTGAAGCTTCTGCTCGCCCGTAAGAAAATCGAGATTCTGCACTACGGTTACGTCCTTACAGATGTCGCTGAGCATAACCGCCTCCTGAAGCGCTGAATTACCTCCACCGATAACGGCAACAGAGCAATCTCTGTAGAATGCGCCGTCACATACCGCACAGTAGGAAATACCCTCGCCCACGAAATCATTTTCTCTTTCAATGCCAAGCTGTCTGTGGTGTGAGCCGGTAGCTATAATAACCGCCTTGCCGAAAAACTCTCCACCGTCGCAGATTACCTTATAGCCGTTATCGGTTTTCTCAATCTTATTAACGGCGTCAAGCTCGATTTCCGCACCCTGACCGAGCGCCTGCTCTACTAATTTATCAGCAAATTCCGTACCGCTCATAACAGCAAAGCCGGGGTAGTTTTCTACTCTCGGGGAATGGGTTATCTGTCCGCCAAAGGTGGACTTTTCGATAACGAGAGCAGTCTTTTCCGCTCTTCTTGCATATATTGCCGCAGTAAGTCCCGCAGGGCCTGCGCCTACTATAATTATATCGTACATTGTGACAATTCCTTTGTTTTATTAATCTCATAAAATACAATGAGTTACTAAGAATTTTAGCATAAAAAAAGGAAATTGTCAAGATAAGAGGAATATAAAATGCCCTTGCAGTTTTCTGCAAGGGCATAAATTCTATTTAGTTGTTTTCGATAAACGCCTTGATATTTGAAAGGTTTACTATCTTTTCAACGTTGCCGTCTGCAACTCTTACAAGAGTAGGAGCCTGAAGCACTCCGAACTGCTTTGCAAGCTCGGGATCTGCGTCTGCCATTACCTTTTCAAATTCAATGCCTGCCTTTTCAAGGAAGTGTGCCGCCATCTTGCAGTTGGGGCAGGTGCTTGTAGCAAAGAGCATCAGTCTGTCAGCCTCTGCCTTGCAGGTGGTCTCCTCGTGCTTTTCTTCGGTGGTAGCTACCTTTGAAGGTGTCTTTGCACCGAACTTTTCAGGATTATATACCTTTCTTTCCTTGTACTCCTGAGCCTTACCGTCGTTCCAGTTCTTAACGGGACGATAGTAGCCTGTGATACGGCTGTAAACCTCTGTTACTTCACCACATTCGGGGCAAACTGCAACCTCGCCTGCGATATAACCGTGATTCTTACATACGGAGTAGGTAGGAGAAAGCGTATAGTAGGGGAGCTTGTAGTTCTGCGCAATAGTGCGGATAAGAGAAGCCGCCGCCTTCCAGTCGGGAAGCTTTTCACCGAGGAATGCATGGAATACGGTACCTGAGGTGTAGAGAGTCTGAAGCTCGTCCTGAATATCAAGAGCCGCAAAGATATCGTCTGTATAGCCTACAGGTAAGTGTGAAGAGTTTGTATAGTAGGGAGCGCCACCCTGAGTTCTGTCTGTAGCTGTGATGATGTCAGGGTAGTGACTTACGTCGTGCTTTGCAAGACGGAAGCTTGTAGATTCTGCAGGAGTAGCTTCAAGGTTGTAGAGATCACCGTACTTTTCCTGATAGTCGGAAAGTCTTTCTCTCATGTGGTTTAATACTTCCTTGGTGAATTCCTGAGTTTCTTTGTGTGTAAGATCCTTCTTAAGCCATTTTGCATTGAGACCGACCTCGTTCATACCAACAAGACCGATTGTGGAGAAGTGGTTGTTGAAGGTACCGAGATAACGCTTTGTATAAGGATAAAGACCTTCGTTGAGGAGCTTTGTGATAACCTCTCTCTTTATCTTGAGAGAACGTGCCGCAATATCCATAAGTCTGTCAAGGTTCTTGTAGAACTCTTCCTTATCCTTTGCAAGATAAGCGATTCTGGGCATATTGATTGTTACAACTCCTACAGAGCCTGTGCTTTCGCCACTACCGAAGAAGCCGCCTGACTTCTTACGAAGCTCACGGAGGTCAAGACGAAGTCTGCAGCACATACTACGTACGTCGCTGGGTTCCATGTCGCTGTTGATGTAGTTTGAGAAGTAGGGTGTACCGTATTTTGAAGTCATCTCAAAGAGGAGCTTGTTGTTTTCTGTTTCAGACCAGTCAAAGTCGCTGGTGATTGAATAGGTAGGAATAGGATACTGGAAGCCTCTGCCGTTGGCGTCGCCTTCGATCATAGTTTCGATAAACGCCTTGTTTACCATATCCATTTCAGCCTTGCAGTCCTTGTACTTGAAGGGCATTTCTACGCCACCAACGATAGCGTTGAGCTCTGCAAGGTCATTGGGTACCGTCCAGTCAAGGGTGATATTTGAGAAGGGAGCCTGTGTACCCCAGCGGGAAGGTGTATTTACACCGTAGATAAAGGACTCGATGCACTTCTTAACCTGATCGTAGTTTAAGTTGTCAGCCTTTACGAAGGGAGCAAGATAGGTATCAAAGGATGAGAATGCCTGAGCGCCTGCCCATTCGTTCTGCATAATACCGAGGAAGTTTACCATCTGGTTGCACAGTGTTGCAAGATGCTTTGCAGGAGCAGAGGTAATCTTACCTGTAACACCGCCAAGACCTTCCTTGATAAGCTGCTTTAAGGACCAACCTGCACAGTAGCCTGTAAGCATTGAAAGATCGTGGATGTGAATATCTGCATTTCTGTGAGCGTTGGAAATCTCATCATCATAAATTTCAGATAACCAGTAGTTAGCGGTGATAGCACCGGAGTTGCTTAAGATAAGACCGCCTACAGAGTAGGTAACCGTTGAGTTTTCCTTAACTCTCCAGTCTGTAACCTTTACGTAGCTGTCTACTATGTTCTTGTAGTCAAGAACTGTAGATTTCATATTACGGAGCTTTTCTCTCTGTCTTCTGTAAAGGATGTATGCCTTTGCAACGTCGGCATAGCCTGCCTGAACGAGAACCGATTCAACACTGTCCTGAATGTCCTCCACTGCGATAAGGTGATCTTCTATTTTAGGCTCAAAATCAGCCGTAACCTTTAACGATAAAAAATCAATGATATTGGGATTATATTCTTTTTCCTGAGCTTCAAAAGCTCTTGCGATAGCTTCGGAGATCTTGCTGATATCAAATTCAACAACTTTTCCATTTCTTTTTACAACATTATACATATTGTGATTCCTTCCTTTCTTTTTTTTACCCCGATTTTTCGGGAGTGTAAGTCAAGTATAATACATTTCATCCAATTTGTCAAGAGGAAAATACAATATAAAGTAAGAAATTTTAAAGGACACCACAATATATTGTGTTTACATACCTCGCAAATTTGCCTTTGTTAAGCCTTCTTTGGTAATGTTCAACAAATATTGCATATAATCTTTGTCATATCCGCTATATCCGTTTTCGATAAGATCTCCCGAATCCTGAAAGCTCTGAAGGAAATATCTGTCAGCTTTTTCTATCCAATGGGATATGCTTTTCATATCCTCCTCGTTATGCAGCTCCTTTACAACGGTAGTGCGGAATTCATAAGGGACTGCCCCCGATAAAAGAAATTGAACGCTTTTTTCTATTCTCGTTATATCAAGGGAGGGAAGACCTGCCGTAACCGCATACTTCTCCTTGCTGTTCTTTATATCCATAGCTACGTAGTCGATAAGACCTTTATTTACAAGGTCAATGAGTATATCGGGGTTATAGCCGTTGGTATCGAGCTTTACAAGAAAGCCCATCTCCTTTATCCTGCGGATAAAATCCTCTAAATCAGGGTACAGGGTAGGCTCACCGCCTGTAATACATACGCCGTTTAAAATCCCCTTTCTCTTATTTAAAAAGGAGAAGAATTCTTCATCGCTTATATAATCATCGTCAATATCCGTTACAAGCGAAGCATTGTGACAGAAGGGACAACGGAAATTGCACCCTGCTAAAAAAACGGTACAAGCCATTTTTTCAGGGTAGTCAAGTAACGTCAGCTTCTGCAGTCCTTTTATTTTCATAATATATAGTACCTCTTTAATTTAATTCACTTCCGGCAGGGAAATATTGTGTACTTCGCTAAGATATATCTCAAACCTATGTAAAAAGTATTTAAACGCCTGTCTGTCGCTTCCGCCGCAGATATACAGCATATGATTCCACCAGCATGCATACGCATTCTGATCTTTGATTTCATTTTCTGTGTACCAATCTATGAACAGGTCAGAATACTTAAATTTATCCTGATAACCGCAGAAACCAAAAGCTAAACTCATTCCAAAAAGAAAATCTCTCAAAGAAAGCAGGGAAGGCTGTCCGAAATACATTCCCGGTCTCTTTTTAATTTTTGCAAAAAACTCAAGCTCATCAAACGTGCAATTATTTTCGTTCATAATTTTTCCTCTTTCTTTATTTTTTTATAAAAGCCTTATCCTTTTCGGGTATTCCCGCTTTATCCGAAACAAATCTTTCAACCTTCATTGTAAGGTTATACTTTTCTCGAAGACGGATAATCTCCTTCATCATAGGCGTAGCGTGATGAATATCAAGAGCCTCCTGATTCTCCCAGCTGTCTATCAGCAGAATAGTTTCAGCATCGTCAAAGGGAATAAAATATTCGTATTTAAGATTGCCCTTTTCCGCACGGATTCTATCAACGATTCCGCTTGAAAGCATCTCCTCCGCGAATTTTTTAGCGTTGCCGTTTTTACCGTGATAATATATATTTATAGTAATAGCCATAATTCCACCTTCTTAAAAAGTCTATTAATATTGTATCATATTTTTTGATGGGATTCAATAAAAAAATAAAACCACCGAATTTTCGGTGGTTTTGGGGTTATATGTAACGCTTGTATAATTCGATACAGTAAAGACAGCTTTCTTCCATATCTGCTAAGAATGAGACTACATCAATATCATCTATATGCATGGTAACTTCTTTTTTATTTTTTTCACCTGCCCAGGTTTTAGATATATAGATGTGCTTTACGTTTCTTATATCTTTTAAGCTGTATATAAGCTCTGCAAGTTCGATAAGCTCCTTTGCATCCTTATTATGTTTTCCCGCGGGAAAGTCACAGTCGCAATGCCCACTTGTTACACCGTATCCATAGGTTTCACCGGCAATGCACATTTTTAAGTCATGCTTTGTCCCGGGTTTAAAGTGGTATTTTGATTTGCTCATAGCAATATCATAATCTTTAATGTTTACGGAGTCGTTTATCGCACCATAGAGAAAATAACACATTATTGATAATACCTCCTTATTTATATCTCGGATTTCTGCAAATACCACTGAAGTCTTTCTTCGGGGTCAATACTATCTATAGAAAGAATTTCAACATTGTCCCATATTTCTTTAAGTGTTTTTCCGTCAAAAATGGGTGCACTTGAAAAATCATCAAAATTATTGTAGCAGTAGTTGTCATCTTCATGGTTTGGTAACCCAAACCAGTAAATATCAGGGATATGCTTTCCTTTAATAAATGTCGGTAGAGGTAATGCGATAAATCTGCTTTTCTTTTGCTTGGGGCATTTTCCCATCCAGCAGTATTGATAGTCAGGGTAACTAATAACATTGAATTCTATTTCAATGCACATTCTGTTATTCAGATCAATGGAAAATAATTTTGTTATGTCGTCAAAGGAAATCATAGAGTCACCGCCTTTATATTAACTATAGCATAAATGAAACAGGAAATCAATGGTTTGCTGTAGTAAAAAATTTCTTCGCTTTGGCGGTGGTGCACCTTTGGTGATGATATACACGCTGACGCGTGATGATATACCATTGCTTTCGCAATGGATAAAAAATCGACAGGTCGAAACCTGTCGATTTTTGAAGACTAACCCTTATTTTGATACAAATGCACCCCCTTTTGAGGTTAGGGGGTGCAGAGTCGTTTTAGGGGGTGCGTTTTTAGGTCAAGGGGGTGCAAAGAACAATTCCTAATTCTTGCGCCAACTCTTCAAGGTAAGTTAAATGACCTTTATTGGCACAGTATGTCGTTACATATCCATTTTTAGTCGCAATAATTGTTTCGGTTTCATTCGTTTTAGCATTGTGGTAAATCATTCGCTCGCCTTTTTTAAGATAGGTCTTAGTGCCTTTTTCAAGGTCATGATTATATTCTGCAAGTGCATTTTGATAATAAGCATTAAACAAACGAGTTGCCTCAACGATATCCCCTCGTCTGCCAATAATCATTGCTTCTTCAAGTAGAATCAAATGATGGTTGAATTGATCAAAATGCGCATATTCTATTCTGCACTTTAAGATTGCATCACGACTGTTGAGAATTTCAAAAACAGGAATAACATATTTTTTAAGACTTTCAACAATATCTTTTCCTATTTTGTAGGGATCTTTCTTCAAATCATAAAATGTATCTTTACCGTCAACAAGTGAACCAAGGCGAGTGCGTATATTACATTCATATTCATGATAGTATTTCTTTAGGGGTTTTTCTATGCTGAATTTGCGTTCAACACACTCGGGAACACGAATGCCAATGTTGACCCAAAGAATATCATATACGCCTTTTGACGGGCAGCCATTTTGAAAATTAACTACTTGCGAAATGTCGGTATCAACAAAACGATGGAGAGTACGACCATGTTTTCTAAATCCTAACGGTTTCAAATATTCATACACAATCTTTTCGATGATATCTACGGATTCGGTTGATGAAAGATTGTTTTTTCCGAATATAGGGGACATTATACAACCACCTCAATTCTATTATAGCATAAAAAGCCCTGTTTTTCAACGATTACTGCCTGTGATTTAACGATTACCCACTAAATCAACGATTGTGGTTGTAATTTAACGATTATCTGTCTTTTAACGATTTGAAATGATATATCGCTTGCGCGATATGATATACGGCGTTGCCGTATGATATACTTGCTACGCAAGCATGATATAATATCCGTTCCTTCATATGCCGTAGGCATATATCATCCACCGAAGGTGGATATCATATCGAAGATATATCACCCGTTCCGCAAGGAACGGATATCATTGAAAACACCCTCATTGTATCACAATGAGGGTGTTTTCATGGCGGAGAGTGTGAGATTCGAACTCACGTGGGGTTGCCCCCAAACGGTTTTCAAGACCGCCTCGTTATGACCACTTCGATAACTCTCCGTATATATAAAGCAGAGCAAAACTCTCGTTTCACAACTGCTTTAATATTATATCATATCTTAACTTATTTGTCAACACTAATTTTTAAAATAATTTTAAAAAATTTTTCAAAAAACTATTGACAAACTGTCAAAGAGGTGATATAATAATTAAGTC
>JAFTVY010000031.1 GCA_017465545.1 Ruminiclostridium sp. | reverse complement strand
TGGTCACCTGATAATACTGCGATGTACTCAGGGTTGTATCTGTCTATAAAGCTTATGTTCTGATAGATAGCGTTAGCTGTACCTGTGTACCAGGACTTGCCTGATGAAGATTCATAAGGAGGGAGAACGTGCACGCCGCCGTGTACTCTGTCGAGTCCCCAGGGGTGACCGTTGCCTATGTACTCATTAAGCACGAGAGGCTGATACTGTGTAAGTACACCTACTGTGTCGATACCTGAATTTACACAGTTTGAAAGGGGGAAGTCAATGATTCTGTACTTTCCGCCGAAAGGAACGGCAGGCTTTGCCATATCCTTGGTAAGTGCATAAAGTCTGCTTCCCTGTCCGCCGGCAAGAAGCATAGCTACGCATTCTTTTTTTACATGTTTCATAAAATTCGCTGTCCTCCGTGAATTTATTTCTTTATCTTATCGTCTTTTTTAGCTGACGATGTTTTCTTTGAGGTGGTTTTCTTAGCTGCAGGCTTTTCGGCAGTTGCCTTCTTTTCTGCAGTCTTCTTTGCCGCAGGCTTTTCGGCAGTTGCCTTCTTTTCTGCAGTCTTCTTTGCCGCAGGCTTCTTTTCAGCCTTTGCGGTGGTTGTCTTCTTTGAAGCGGTTTTCTTCACTTTAGGCTTATCATCCTCGGGATTGCGGATGTTTTCGGGCTTTAAGAAAATAGCTGACATTGCAGGAATCTTCATTGTGATTGAATAATCAAGTCCGTGCATACCCTCGCACTTTGCGGTAAAGGTACGGTTTGCAAGACCGCTACCGCCGAATTCCTTGGCGTCTGTGCTGAATACTTCCTTATAATCCGCATAGTAAGGTACGCCGAAGCTGTAAACCTCCTGCTCCTGAGGTAAGAAGTTACATACAGCAACAAGCTCGTTACCCTTGGAATCCTTTCTGCGGAATACGATTATACTGTTCTTGTAGTCATCGTTGGAAATCCAGCTGAAGCCGGTCCAGTCATAGTCGATTTCCCAAAGAGGAGAATTTTCTTTATAGAAGTTATTGAGCGCCTTTACGAATTCGCTGTAGCGCTTATGTTCTTCAAACTGGAGAATATCCCAATCAAGACCTGTCTTGTAGTTCCATTCCTTATACTGTGCGAACTCCTGTCCCATAAAGGTAAGCTTTTTACCGGGGTGAGCCGTCATATATGAAAGGAAGGTACGAAGGGAATCAAATCTCTTGTCACGTGGTCCGCTCATCTTGTCGAGCATTGAGCATTTACCATATACTACCTCATCGTGGGAGATGGGGAGGATAAAGTTCTCTGAGAACGCATAGTAGAATGAGAAAGTCAGCTTATCGTGGTTATACTGGCGATATTCGGGATTCATGGACATATAGGAGAGCATATCGTTCATCCAGCCCATATTCCACTTGAAGTTGAAGCCGAGACCGCCGATGTCGGTAGGCTTTGTAACCATAGGCCATGCGGTGGATTCTTCTGCTATCATAAGTAAGCCCTTGTGTCTTTCGAAAAGGGTTGCATTGAGCTTCTGTAAGAATTCTACAGCTTCGAGATTCTCGTTACTGCCGTACTTGTTTGGTGTCCATGCACCATCCTGTCTGTCATAGTCAAGATAAAGCATAGAAGCAACGGCGTCAACTCTCAGGCCGTCTATGTGGTATTCTGTAATCCAGTAGTTTGCATTGGAAATGAGGAAGGACTGTACCTCAGGCTTTCCCCAGTCGAATACTCTCGTACCCCAGTTGTAATGCTCACGCTTGTTGGGATCTGTGTATTCGTAGCAGCATTCGCCGTCGAACTCGTAAAGACCTGCCGCATCCTTAGGGAAATGAGCGGGCACCCAGTCGAGGATCACGCCAACGTCGTGGTTGTGGCAATAATCGATAAACTGCATAAAGTCAGCAGGTGTACCGAATCTTGACGTAGGAGCGTAATAGCCTATCTGCTGATAACCCCATGAGCCGTCGAAGGGGAATTCTGCAACGGGCATCATTTCGATATGGGTATATCCCATACTCTTTACGTAAGGGATAAGCTTTTCCGCAAGCTCCATATAGCTGAACAGCTCATCCTCGTCCTGCTTTTTGAACCAGGAATTGAGGTGGAATTCGTAGATGTTCATAGGTGAACGGTAAACGTCCTTTGTTTCCTTTGCCTTCATCCACTTTTCGTCTGTCCACTTATAGCAATTGATGTCATAAATCTTGGAAGCTGTGTTAGGTCTTGTCTCCATATGGTAGCCATAGGGATCCGCCTTCAGCTTTATCTGACCGCCGGTGGTTCTGATGCTGTACTTGTAGTTGTCAAACTGCTTTAAGCCGGGGATGAAAAGCTCCCATATACCGCCGTCGCTTATTTTATTCATATAGTTCATTTCACGATTCCAGTGGTTGAAATCACCGACTACACAAACGTCAACAGCCCTGGGTGCCCATACTCTGAACACAATACCATCCTGACCGCCGATATTTGTTGCATGGGAACCGAAGAACTTGTAAGCCTGTGCATTATTTCCCTGATGGAACAGGTATAAAGGCACTTCGTATTCCTTTGGAACATTAATTGACATTGCAATCTCCTTCTGAAGCTTATAGCTTCTGTATTATATACTTTAATTGTACCATAAACTTCAAAATAATTCAATAGTTTTTGTTATAATTTTATCAAATTTGCGCTATTTTTTAATAGATTTTGTTAAAATAATACTAAATCTTTTCCTTTATTTCCAGTTTCGGATAAATGCCGCCAGCTCGCCTGCCATTTCTTCCTGTTCCGTTATACGGGGATGTCCGGGAGTTGCCGCACCGTTTCTTAAAAACTTGTAGCGCACTACGTTCTTATTGTCAAGCTCTGCGGCAATCTCGTCAAGAGCATCGTCCCAGGTAGGCTCGTGCATAAGAACGGTTGTGATAAGGATAAATCTTGTCTTTTCGCCGTACTTTTCGATAAGCGAATTCACCATATTCTTGTAGGTGGTCTTCCAGTATTCTCTGTAGTCCTTTTCGTAAATACGCTGGGGAGCGGGATGTGCATCATTCTGACCGAGTGCGATTATTACGTAGTCGGGAGTGTAGCGGCTGAAATCCCAGTCTGTGATGCCCATTTCGGGAACGTAGGACATCTGCTTGTATACCGTTTCCATACCGATATAGGAATCGGGGTTGAAATAGCCTGCACCATCTACCATAGAAATACCGCCCTGGGCGTTGCAATGTATCTCAGCATTCAGCTTTCTTGCAAGGGATAAGGAATAGGAGAACCAGCTGTTGTCGTAGCAGGAGTTATGGGAGGGATCGCAGTGACCGTCGTAGAATACCGCCTCGACTACCTCACCTGCCGATACGCTGTCTCCGTATACCTCAAGCTTCATATCGTACTTATGCTCGTAAGGAAGAAGCTGAGCGTTTTCGTCAATCATAAGTCCGCAGAATCTGAAATAGTGATGAGAGCCGGCAGTTCTCTTGAATATCGTAACGGTATGCTCCCCTTCGGGAAGATTATCTACTATAGGTATGTAAACAGGTACGTCCGATCTGTTGAGATCGAATCTGTACTGGATGCCGTCTACTACAGCACCTATCCAGGTTATGGGGTATATCAGCATAGGCTGTATCATCATGCCTACAGAAGTGCCGGTGAATTTCGCTGTCACCATACTACCAGCATAGATGAACAGCGGATTCTCCTTATCGGAGAAATCAATTCTGCCCATATAGGAGAAATTGTCTGATGGTGAAATAAGCTTTTTGTTTGTCATAGAAGCTGTTCCTTTCTGTTAAATTTTCAGAATATTACATATAACTATTGTAACATATGTAATCGTTTTTTTCAACCGAAAACGCTGATTTTTATTTAAAAAAATTTCATTGCCTATTGACATTAAGTAAAATTAATGTTATATTTACCTTGTAAGCACAGAAAGTTAAGTAAATCTTGATTTTCCGGATATTCGTGATAAAAAGAAAGGATAAAATTCTATGAAGAAAAGATTATTGGCTCTTATTCTTGCGGCGTGCGTAACTATGAGCGTTACTGCCTGCCAGGATAACCAGAACACATCCTCTGCTCCCACATCAAGCGTAACAGAAAGCAAGGATGACTCCAAGACAGAATCGGAAGAGAGCAAGGAAGAGTCTTCCGATGCTGAAACTTCAGCTCCTGAATCATCAGATGCGGAAACCTCCGCTCCTGAAACCTCTGACGTTGAAACTGCCACTCCCGAATCTTCCGACGTTGAAACCACCACATCCGAAACGACAACCGAAAAGCCTTCTGACATTCCTACTAACGAGGTATACGAAGCAGGTGGTCTTATTACCGAAGGTATGAAGGAAATCTCCGTACTCAACGAAGGTAACAAGGTAAGACTTGCAAAGGTATTAAAGAAGCTTGCCGCAGGCGAAGAGGTCACAATAGGTTTTATCGGTGGCTCTATCACTCAGGGCTCCAGCGCAGGTAACTCACTTTGCTACGCAAAGCTCACAACCGATTGGTTTATGAAGACCTACCCCAATGCTAAAATAAACTACATAAACGCAGGTATCGGTGCTACAGGCTCCTACATCGGCGTACACAGAGTTACAAGCGATCTTCTTGTAAAGAATCCTGATTTAGTATTCGTTGAATTTTCCGTTAACGATACTACAGAAAATACACAGCGCAATATCGAATCCTACGACAGCCTTTTAAGAACTATCTGGGGATATGAAACAAACCCTGCTATAATCACAATAGCAACGGTTCAGGAAAACGGCACAAGCTTCCAGCAGTATCACTATGACGTTGTAAAGAAGTACGACCTCCCTATGATCTCCTACGGTGACGCTATTCTTTCAGTTATCAAGAAGGGCGACATTGCATGGAAGGAAATCTCTGACGATAACATTCACCCCAACGTTCCCGGACACAATGCATTATCACAGATGCTTACTTCATATATTGAAGACGTTATAGCCGAGCTCGACAGCATTACAGGTGACGAAAGTGACTTTACGGTAAAGGCTTCTACCGCAGGCTTTGAAAACGGTAAGCTCTTATCACCTACAAATACAGAGCCTGCAATCAACAACGGCTTTATAAAGAAGAACGGCTACTTCGGCGGCTTTGACGGCACCTGGATAGCTTTAGCCTCCGACACAAAGCCCTATCCCGAGGACGTTACGCTCACCTTCGAGGTTGAAGCAAAGAGCATAGGTCTTCTTTACGGCAAGCTGACAAACGCTACGGCAACTACCGCTGAAATCTACGTTGACAACGAGCTGGTAACAACCATCAATGCCGCATTCCCCGGTGGATGGGGCAGTTACGTAGAATGCGCACACATCAAGACCTTCAACGAAACAGGAAAGCATACAGTATCCATCGTTCCTAAAGCAAAGGACGGAGGCTCACTCTTCTACGTAAGCGCTTTAGCGATCTCTTAAAATCATATAATTACAAATCCCCTTTTCCATAACGGAAAAGGGGACGTTTTTTATTTTTGTAAAAGGAAAATAACCTTTTTCATCTGAGCTGTGATTGCCGAATAATAAAGTGGGAACATTGCCTCAACGCATCCGAGGAAATACAGGTTACGGTTGTTGATTTCACCAAGCTTCGGGATGTAGGTATAGACGTATCTTCTGAACCAGTCAGAGGAAAAAGGCGGAACTACAAACTGCTTTTGCTTCAGCATTTTCATATTCTCGTCATAGCTCTCGCTTATCAATCCGCCGAAGTTATCCGCGCCCTCGTTCACAGCCGAATCAAATATTACTTTAAGCTGTTTATCCTTGATTGAAAGCTCGTCGATCTGCTTTTTGTAGAAGGGTACTCTCACTGCAAGGTGATAGCATATCATATGCTGGACTCTCTGAAATTCTGCAGAATCGAATATTTCCTTTATTTCTTTTTTGTTTATATCTATACCAAGATTTTCAAGCTTTGAGGGGTCGGTAGGATCGAGCAATGCTACTCTGAACACGTCCTTTATTCCTATATTATAAAAATCCTTCATTGCTACCGCATAGATATATTTCATTGTAGTAGTCATTGCCTTGCCGGTATTGGTGATGATACCCGCTAAAATAGGCAATGATTCGCTTGGGAATTCCATTTGATCAGTTCTCCTTATTTATTCTGATAACGTCGTGTTTACCTTTTAACACTTCTTCAAAACCATGAACAGCCATAGGGCGTGCATAATAATAGCCCTGAGCCATATCACAGCCGAGGTTTTTAAGAAGCTCTACCTGCTCATCGCTTTCGACACCCTCGCAGATCGTATCCATACCAAGGGAGCGTGCCATCTTGATTACGTAGGCGATGATATCGTTCGCTCTTTTATTATTCACAGATTCCGTCAGGAAGGCTCTGTCTATCTTCAGTACGTCCGCAGGAAGATCCTTCAGCATATTGAGTGACGAATAGCCTGAGCCGAAATCGTCTATAGAAATGTGGAAGCCGTGTGCCTTGAGATTTTCAAAGACCTTTGCTATTACTTCAAGGGATTCAAAGGCGGCGCTTTCGGTTATTTCTATTTCTATTCTTGACGTCGGAATTGCATAATCATCACAGATAGCCTTTAAGGTATCCGGGAAGGAAGGGTCGGAGAGATGAACTCTGGACATATTGACAGATACCATAATATTATCGTAGCCGAGAGATTCCCACATCTTCATTCTGCAGCATACCTGCTCCATAACGTAATAGTCAAGCTTCACGATAAAGCCGTTTCTTTCAAACAGCGGAATGAACTTTGCAGGAGATACCACGGTATCATTCTTTATCCAGCGGACAAGCGCTTCTGCACCCATAAGATACGGAGCGCCTTTCAGGGATACCTTTGGCTGATAATAAACGCAGAATTCGTGAGAATCAAGAGCGTTCTGCATTTCGTTTTCGATATACTTTTCCTCACGTATTTCTAAAAGCATTTCTTCACTGTAGAAGGCGTAGGCGCTTCGTTCTCCGTATTTTACGGTGCGCTTTGCTATATCGGCAAGGTCGCCCATTTTTCTCAGCGACAGCTTATTGTCGGTTATTCTGTAGATACCAAATGAAATAACCGGTGCAAAGTTTGTTATCTCATATTCTATAGCATAGATTATCTTCTGTATTCTGTCTATCATATCCTCATCGCTATTATAGACAAGGAGCAGATAGTAGTTATCGGAATTTATTCTGGAGAAGGTTTCGTGATTATTGATATTTCTGTTTACAACGTCAGCAATACACTTTAAAATCCTGTTACCCTCTTCATGTCCGAACATATCGTTTATAGCCTTGAACTTGTCTATATCAAAGCTTATGAAGGCGTATTTTCTATAGCTGTGGGACAGAAGGTATTCCGCATCCTTTTCGAATTTACCCCAGGTGCCGTAGCCTGTAAGAGTATCCTCGTAGGCTACCTTTGCAATTTCTTCATTCGCCTTTTTTAGTGCCTTGATGGAATTGTGGATAAAGACAAAATATCCGGCTACAGCAAGTGCAAGTACGCCGATAAAGAAGAAGAACAGCCACATTGTATGATTTATATAGCCGTCAAGCTTTCCATACACCACTTCTGCAGGGAATACAGCGAAATAGTGGAGATTTGCGTCAACGGGGAGCGTTGTGTAGTAGGCAACGTACTCCTTGCCGTCGGCTCCGTTTGTTTTCACCATTCCGTGAGCTTCCTTCTTATTGAATTCGTCCTTGAGAACGCTCAGCTCCTGCTCTGTGAAATTGCCGACGAAGTCAGATTCAAAAAGATTGTCCTTTATCAAAACCGAGTCAGGCAGAAAATTTTCGCCCGCCATAAGCACGTTACCGTTACTGTCAATAATATA
The DNA here is from genome assembly GCA_017465545.1 of Ruminiclostridium sp. Lineage (GTDB taxonomy): Bacteria > Bacillota > Clostridia > Oscillospirales > Ruminococcaceae > Ruminiclostridium_E. Next base: position 11,310 of record JAFTVY010000031.1, on the reverse strand, counting down.
GCCTACGGCATTGTTGTCATGTCCGCTTACGCTAAGGTTAAGAATATCCTTATATTCATCCGAATTACACATTCCGGCAACAACACCGATCACCTGCTGATAATCGCCGTAGATAGGTGCGGCAATTACGTTTACGATTCTTTCGTCGGGGTCGCTGTAAATGGTATCGGAGACTACTATCTCGCCATTCATAGCGGTTTTGAAATAATCCCTGTGGCTTACGTTGATATCCTCGTTGCGATGGGATATTACGTCTCCGTTTTCATCTATGATTATAACGTTGAGCATTCTGCTGTCATCAGTCAGATTCTTAAGCTCCGCCATAAGCTCTACACGGACGCTGTCCTTATACTTACTGCTGCAGGCGGCGTAGTTGGTTACTGTGGATATATCCGCTTCAACCATCGCATTTATAGCCTGATGATTGCCGTGCACCATATCATGGGCAAGGCTTTCTGTCTCGCTGTTGAGATCTGAAATAACTCCGTTGAAGAAAAGCAGTGAGATAATCACAAATGCCAAGAACAATACGATTATAGCAAAAGTCAGATAGGATTGCTTTTTTACCGAGCGTAACACACTATTCACCTCTGATCGATTATATATAAGGGCGCAAAAACCCATAATTACATATCATAATAATACCACAAAAGGGTAGGTAATTTCAATAGTCTTTTGATAAATTTATTATTTGTGTATGTAAAAGACTTTTACTTTTTGTGTAAATTGCATATAAATTTCACCTTTTAAGCAAAAAAATTCCGCACCTGTCAGGGTACGGAAAAATAAAGAAATATGATAATAAGATAAAAAGGGTAATCATTCTGTATAACAGAATGAGTGAGAAATGAACTGCAAAGAAGACCTTATCTTCGTTTGCAGGCTTATTATAACATACCTTATGTCCCATAAAAAGTACAACCATAAATAATTTGACATTGTTCTTATTATATAGTAAAATATATATCAGTAAAAGAAAGGAGGTATCAGGATGAAGAGACTCGGCATAGGAATAATGGCGCACGTTGACGCAGGAAAGACCACCCTGACGGAGGCAATGCTCTATCTTACGGGCAATATAAGAAAGCTTGGCAGAGTGGATCACGGTGACGCCTTTCTTGATACTCACACCTTAGAAAAAAGCCGCGGCATAACCATTTTTTCAAAGCAGGCGGTTATGAATACAGCAGACGCCGAGATAACGCTACTTGATACTCCCGGACATACGGACTTTTCTTCTGAAGCTGAAAGAGCGCTACAGATAATGGATTATGCGGTGCTGATAATAAGCGGTACTGACGGAGTGCAGAATCATACCGAAACTCTGTGGCATCTGCTTAAAAGCTACCGTGTACCTACCTTTATATTTATAAATAAGATGGATATTTCCGAGCTGTCGAAGGAGCTTATTATGGCGGAGCTTATAAGACGGCTTGACAGCGCCTGCATTGATTTTTCGGGATACGTAAAAGACAATACAGACGAGGCTGCTTCGGAGGCTCTTGCCCTTTGTGACGAAGGGATGATGAACGAGCTTCTTGAAAAGGGTGAAATATCAGGCGGAACGATCAAGGAAAAGATAAGGCAAAGAAGGATATTCCCCTGCTTTTTCGGTTCTGCGCTGAAGCTCAGCGGCGTAGAGGAATTTATAAAGCTGATTTCAGAATTTACAGTCCAGCCTTCATATGACGACGAGTTTTCCGCTACTGTGTACAAAATAAGCGAGGACGAACACGGAAACAGACTTACGCATTTAAAGGTAACGGGCGGTACGCTTAAAGTAAAGAGTATAATCGAAAAGGGTGACAACCCTGAAAAGATAAACAATATCAGAATATATTCCGGTAGTAAGTTCAAGGCTGTGGAGGAAGCTCCTGCAGGTACTATCTGTGCGGTTACGGGACTTACCGATACCTACAGCGGTCAGGGACTGGGAAGGTCTGCGGACGCTCCCCTGCCCCTTTTAGAGCCTTTATTCAGCTACAGAATAATATTACCACCACATATAGACGTATATAACGGACTGAATATATTAAGAAGGCTTGAGCAGGAGGATCCTACTCTCAGAATCGTATGGAATGAACAGCTCAAGGAGATACACCTTCAGCTGATGGGAGAAATTCAGCTCGAGATACTGAAAAGCATCATTCACGATCGTTTCGGCTTTGACGTGGAATTCTCCGAGGGAAGTATTTCCTACAAGGAGACTATTGAATCTGCAGTTTACGGAATCGGGCATTACGAACCGTTAAGGCACTATGCAGAGGTAAGGCTTTTACTTGAGCCAGCCGAGGAAGGTTCGGGACTGCGGTTTGTCAGCGAATGCAGAGAGGACAAACTTGACAAAAACTGGCAGAGGCTGATTCTCACCCATCTTAACGAGAAAAAGCATTTAGGCGTGCTTACCGGCTCGCCTATTACAGATATGAAAATCACTCTTATTTCAGGCAGAGCACATCTTAAGCATACCGAGGGCGGAGATTTCAGACAGGCTACCTACAGAGCGGTAAGGCAGGGACTTATGAGTGCTAAAAGCATATTGCTGGAGCCTTATTACAGCTTTACTCTTACAGTACCTTCAGACTGTGTGGGAAGAGCTATGACGGATCTTCAGATGAAGGGAGCGGAATTCTCTTCGCCTGAAGCGGCAGGCGAAAACGAAATGCTGATAAAGGGCACAGCGCCAGCGTCAAAGCTACGGGGCTATCAATCGGCGATAAGCTCGTATACGGGCGGCAAGGGTAGACTTATCTGCATACCCGACGGCTACAGACCGTGTACTGACAGCGAAAACGTTATAAAGGAAATCGGCTACAATCCTGAAAGCGACCTTGACAATCCTGCTGATTCGGTTTTCTGCTCGCACGGAGCAGGCTTCAACGTAAGCTGGGAGGAGGTTCCCTCCTATGCTCACACCATAGCCGAAAACGAGAAAAGTGACGATACCGAGGTACAAACAAAGCCGATAAATCAGTACAAGTCAAAGCAAGCCTCCGACAAGGAGCTTATGGAAATATTTGAGCGCACCTACGGCAAGATAAACCGTGACGAAAGAAGTGCCATGCGGAGAGTTCCTGAAAAGAAAGACAAGCCCTATAAAGCAAAGGAACGCCCGAAGGGGCCTCTTTACCTTCTGGTTGACGGATATAATATAATCTTTGCCTGGGAGGAGCTTAACAAAATAGCACAGCAGAATCTTGATCTTGCAAGAAGCGAGCTTATAAATATATTATGTAACTATCAGGGATATAACCGCTGTGAGGTCATCGTGGTGTTTGACGCATATAAGGTCAAGGGCAACAAGGGTGAGGTTGAGCGACACGGTGGCATTACCGCAGTATATACTAAGGAAGCAGAAACCGCTGATATGTATATTGAAAAAGCCACAAGGATACTCGGCAAGAAGCACAGAGTAAGAGTTGCCACCTCGGACAGACTGGAACAGCTTATAATCTTTGGTGCAGACGCTGAAAGAGTATCGGCAAGTGAGCTTTATGCGGAGGTAAAGTATACCGAAAAGCAGATACAGGCATTTTTAGACAACCAGACGTAAGATAGAAGGCATTCGGCTTTCCGACTGCCTTTTTTTACTTATAAAGTGAAAATTTTTTTATTTTCTGCCGTAACAGATAATATAACCATAGAAAAAGAAGTACGGATTTTATATAATTAAATAAAAAACGAAAGGATATTATTTTTTATGAGCAGAAAATTAAAATCTGTTATCGCTGTATTTTCAGCGATGGCTGTTATGCTTACTGCAGGCTGTCAGGATACGACAACAAGCAGTAGTGCATCTTCAAACGAAAGCAGCGTCACAGAGCAGACTGAAGAAAGCAAGCAGGAGACCTCTTCAGAAACTACCACCGAAAGCTCTGCACCTGAAACTGAAAAGCCCGAAGAAAACAAGCCTCAGCACGTAGCTGACGAATATCTGTCCAACACCTATATTGCAACGGGCAACAATTTCATTGTCAAGGAAGCGGAAAACGTTACCTACAGAGCATATTTCCCCGTTGAGGAATACGGAAAGCTGGAATATTGCTTCTATTTTTCAAATACGGTAGATTCCACCTATTCAAAGGGTACGAAATCCTACGTGGGAATGCCCGGTGGCAATTACACGATAAGCAATGCCGTTATTGCCGATGGCGGTACAGGTCCTGAGGATGAAATCACCAACCGCACCCCCGTAACCTTCGGTGGTAAGGACAGCAAGGAAGTAACTCCTGATGAAGCCTATTGGAGCGATCCCGTTGAAATGGATATTCCTGAAGGTCATTATCTTGTATGGGAGTGGACGATAAACGGCACGGATATTCCTTGTATCGCAATGTCATCCCTTACATCAACTACCTCTTCAAATACGGGTAAGAATTTCAGCTACTGCGATATGATTCCCCTTCCCCAGATAATCGGTGCAAAGCGTGAGGTAAAGCATACCGTATGCGCTATAGGCGACTCTATAACCCAGGGTTGTCAGACGGAATTCATGAAGTATGAATTCTGGGCGGCACAGCTTGCGCAGAAGATGGGCGACGACGTCAGCTTCTACAATGCAGGTCTTGGCTGGGCAAGAGCAAGCGACGCTTCCAAGTGCGGCAACTGGCTTGAAAGAGCGAAGAAATACGAAACCGTTCTCGTTGCCTTTGGTACAAACGATATAGGCACGGGCGAATATAACGGTGAGAAGAACAGCGCCGAGGAAATAAAGGTATTTCTTGAGGTTATAATCGACGAGCTTAAAGAAGCAGGCTGTAACGTAATTCTCTTCAACTCGCCTCCGCAGGGCTACAAGAAGGTAAACGAGGGTGTAAGAACAGAGCTTAATGCAATTATACCTGAGCTTGCAGAGGAAAAAGGAATAGAATTCTTTGATTTTGCAGGGCTTTTATGCGACGAATCAGACCCGGGTACTCCTCTCTACGGCGGTCATCCCAATGGTGAGGCAGGCGGAATAGTTTCTGACAAGCTGCTCGAACAGTTTGCTGATTTGCTGAAATAATATTTAAAGCAGTCGGAATGCTCCGACTGCTTTTTTTCTTGACTATCTATCTATAAAATGGTAAAATATTAAAAAAGCTTCAGAGAGGTAACTTTATGATTTCGATTACTATTTCAATATTCCTGCTTTGCTTTGCCTGTATAGCGTATCCAAAGGATCCTGCTCCGGTGAGAAGAAAAGCAATAAAAGTACTGACAATAATTGACGTTCTGCTGACAGCGGCGTATCTTTGGTTATTCCTATCTACTGCTCTGAAGGTATTTTCCGATTCAGGTAGCGGTAACGGCTTTTATTCAGACGACGTAACGCTGATGCTTATTCTTTTACTGCCGATTGCACTTGCTCTGCCTGCGATACTCTTTGGTATAAAGGTACTGCTTGATAAGTCGCTTATTGCAAAGGGTATGGCAAACGAAGCCGAGGAAGAGAACCTGAAAAATACCGCTGTTAAATTCTGTGTGAAATGTCATACCTCCTCTCCCCTGCAGGCTACCGAATGTAAGCATTGCATGGGTACGGAGTTTACCTTTGATGCACCGAATGAAGTGAGCGTTATACCTCAGCAGATAAGGAATAATACGCCGTCGGATGATGAAGTTTAATGTTGAAAAAGCAAAAAGGAACATACTATGAAAAAATTTTTCAGAACAATACTGTCGCTTATGTTAACTGTGGCTATAGCCGTTTCTACATCGGGGTGTATGGTTATAACGGCAATAAAAAAAGAAGATCACAAAAACAGGATACTTTCCATGTTGAAAGAAAAATATGGTGAAGAGTTTGAAGTGTTATCAATCAAAAGAGAAACTTCAAGCGGCTTCAGCGGCGGACTAATACCAGGCAGACCAAGTTACGATGCCGTCTGCTGTCCTGTAGCAGACAAAGAAGTGATCTTTAATGCCTCTACTATGGAAAATGACACGACAATGAGCGATGATTACCCCCAGGCAGTTATAGAAAAGAAGGCAAAAGATATTGCAGAAGAAATTGTATCAGAATACACTGATGATTTTATTGTATATACCTATGTTTCAGCGCCCTCTAAAACTGTCAGTACAGATGATTCCACCTGGGAAAAAGTAAAAAACGCAACGCCTTATACATCAGCAGAAGAAATTACTATAGAAAATTATGTGGATAAATATTTCGAGACATCTGACTTAGTGTTAGAAATAGTAATTTGTACGGAAGTATCCGAAAAATTTGCACAACATCAAAAAATGTTAGATGAGCTTAATTTAAGATTAAAAAAACTTAAAGTTCTTGCACAAGTGTATTATTGTGAAGAAGATACAATGAAAAGATGCGAAAAACACATTGAAGAGAACAAACACAATCCAAGAATCTACATTGATGATATTTTATCAAATAATAGTCTTTGTTATATTTATTATAGAAGGCAAGAAACAGATTATAAATGGGTATTTAATGAAAGTTCAAGCGTAACATCCTATGAATAAAGAATAATACAATACACAAAAAGCGGAGGCAATGCCTCCGCTTAATTTTTTATTAAGTTATGCTATTATACACAGCCCTGAGCCTTCATAGCTTCAGCAACCTTGATAAAGCCTGCAATGTTAGCACCTGCTACGAGGTCATCGCCGAGACCGTATTCGTTGGCAGCCTTTACAGAAGAAGCGAAGATGTTCTTCATGATCATCTTGAGCTTAGCGTCAACTTCTTCAGCTTCCCAGCTGTAACGCATAGAGTTCTGTGACATTTCAAGACCTGATACGGCAACACCACCAGCGTTAACTGCCTTGGAAGGAGCAACGATAACGCCGTTAGCCTTTAAGTATGCAACAGCTTCGTTTGTTGTAGGCATGTTAGCAACTTCAACATAGTACTTAAGACCGTTAGCAACCATCTTTTCAGCTTCTGCCATACCAACTTCGTTCTGTGTAGCGCAAGGCATAAGGATGTCAGCCTTAACACCCCAGGGCTTTTCGCCGGGGAAGAATTCTACGCCGAACTTGTCTGCGTAATCCTTAACCTTGTTACGGCAGGAAGCACGCATTTCGAGTAAGTAATCAACCTTTTCATCTGTGCTGATACCGTCAGGATCGTAAACGTAACCGTCAGGACCGGAGATTGTAACAACCTTACCGCCCAGCTCGTTTACCTTCTTAACTGTACCCCATGCAACGTTACCGAAGCCGGAGATTGCAAAGGTCTTGCCCTTGATGTCATCACCGAAGTGCTTGAGCATTTCTACTGTGTAGTAAACTGCACCATAGCCTGTAGCTTCGGGACGGATGAGAGAACCGCCGTAAGGAATACCCTTACCTGTAAGAACGCCTGTAAATTCGTTCTTGATTCTCTTATACTGACCGAAGAGGTAGCCGATTTCACGAGCGCCTACACCGATGTCACCAGCGGGAACGTCGAGGTCGGGACCGATGTGTCTGCAAAGCTCTGTCATGAAGCTCTGGCAGAATCTCATAACTTCTCCGTCAGACTTGCCCTGAGGATCGAAGTCGGAACCACCCTTGCCGCCGCCCATAGGGAGGGATGTGAGGGAGTTCTTGAAGGTCTGCTCGAAGCCTAAGAACTTGATGATACCTGAATATACGTTGGGAGCAAATCTTAAACCGCCCTTGTAAGGACCGATAGCGGAGTTGAACTGAACACGGAAGCCTCTGTTTACCTGTGTCTTGCCGTTGTCGTCAACCCAGGGAACACGGAATGTGATCTGTCTTTCAGGTTCAACGATTCTTTCGAGAACGCCTGCTTCTACAAGGTCAGGTCTCTTTTCTACTACGGGCTCGATGCTTTCAAACACTTCTGTTACTGTCTGAATGAATTCGGGCTCGCCTGCGTTTCTTTTCTTTACTGTTTCCAGTAAGTCGATAAGATACTGATTCTTTAACGCCATGGTTATAATCCTCCTGTTAGTTGACAAGGGTTTAAGTAGCATCACTGCCCTTTTAATCCCATTGCCGTTATTTTTTTAAAATTACAAAAAAATTATAGCACAGATACTTCAATTTTGCAATAGGTAAATTGAAATTTTTCAAAAAAACTTGCAAAAAACTTGAAAAATGACAATTTTTTATCAATTTCAGGTCAAATTTCGCAAGTTTTCAAAACGAATATTGCAAATTTTCGTAAAATACAAAATTCGCTTGCTTATTTTATAAAAGTGTAGTACAATATTATAGTAATGAAAAATCAAGAATTAATGAAGAAAGACAGAAGATAAACAGAAAGGATGATACAGCTTGGATAAAACGTCAATAAAGACTATTGCAGAGAATCGCAAGGCACGACACGACTATTTTATACTTGAAAGCTACGAAGCAGGAATAGAGCTTACAGGCACAGAGGTAAAGTCCATCCGTGACGGAGGACTTAATTTAAAGGATAGCTGGATTGCAATTGAAGAGGGCGAAGCCTTCATAAAGCAGATGCATATCTCCCCTTACGAAAAGGGCAATATTTTCAATAAGGATCCCCTTCGTGAAAGAAAACTGCTTATGCACAAGAGGGAAATTATGAAGCTGCTCGGTCAGGTAAAGCAGGGCGGACTTACTCTTATACCTATTTCGGTATATTTCAAGGGTAGCAGAGTCAAGGTACAGGTGGGACTTTGCAAGGGTAAAAAGCTCCACGATAAGAGAGATTCCATTGCGCAGAGGGACGCAAAAAGAACTATCGACAGAGCTATGAAGGAAAGAAACAGATAACGTTGTGACGTTTGTGTTTACTTCTGCAGATAATCACATACAGCAAAAGGAGAGTTTTACAAAGTAAGACTCTCCTTTTTATATTACGTATTAATAGTCTATACCGACAACAGGTCTTGTGCCTGCGAATACATCATAATCCCAGAGGCAATCGTTGATTGCGACGAGCTCTGTCTGAATGTTTACAAATTCATCTGCATAACCACGATAACTGTAGGGCGAATCGGCAGTTTCCCATTTCGTAGTATCTTCTCCGGTTACACCGTTGCTGATGTCATAGGTCATATCGACTTCAACCCAACTGCCGTTGACGTATGCAAGGTTCCAGGTGTGTCCATGGTTGTCAATGGTATTGCAAGGAATACCCTGCGCACGGCACATTGTAGCAAAGATATTTGCAAAGTCGTGGCATACGCCTGCCTTGGTCACCCAGGTGTCGTAGGGACCGCTGAAATCATTGTAATAAAATGCACGGGGCATATCCAGTACTCTCGTCCTATAATAATCATAAGCGAGGTTTTCACTCATCCACTCGTGAATAGCGAACATCTTTCTTGCGTCTGTCCATTCGGGCTTTGTAATATCAAAGGAAAGTCCCATCCATTTCTTCGTTTCACTATTATTGCCGTACTTGTCACAATGAGGATAAGAAAGATTGCTTGTATCCGTACAGTTTTCGGGAGTCAGATTCTTTTTGGCAAGAAGCTTATCGATAGTGTTGCGACGGACCTTGAATTCTTCCAGTTTTTCATCGGTCATTTCCTGACCGGAGCAGAGGTAAGTCTTACCGTCGTTTACGTAGAACAACAAGGCGTTACCCTTGCCATTTGAAAACTTAACTCTGATAGCATAAAGGCCGTTAGCGTAATCTGACGTGTCAAAAGTCATTGTCTTATCAGATACCTTGACGGATGCTGTCTTTGTGTCGGATAAGATGTCAATTGCCGTTACTGATACTTTGCACACGTCGGGATAATCGTTGTAGGTAGAAAAGCTGATCTTTCTGCCATTCAGAGAAGCAGTAATACCATAATGCATTCTGATAGGGTTCGTCGTACTTTTACGGCTGACACCTGAGTCTTTCTTATCAGAGAAGTCGTAAAGCACAAAGATCTTTGAAGTCTTGAAATTCTTAACACCATAAGTGTAACTGATGATAGAACGATTTGTAATCTCCTCTACCGTAGGAACAGGCTTCGGAGCAACAGTAGTAGTCTGTGTTGTAGTAGTTGTAGCAGGTGGCTTTGTGGTTGTGGTGGTTGTAGTTGTCGCAGGCGGTTTTTTAGTGGTTGTAGTTGTTGTGGTAGTTGTCTGCGGAGTAGTAACAGACGGCTGTGAAGAAGCGTCGGACTGTTCTGAATCGGTTATTTCAGAAGGAGTATCCGAATAGGACGAATCGGATAAGGACGGTAACGAAACGTTACCGAAAGCGTCAGAATTGCAACCGGTTATCGCTATCAGAAGTGCAAGAATACCTGCCGCTATTCTTAATTTTTTAACGTGCTTCATATTTTTTCCTTTCTTATGATTTTATTTGAAAGATAAACAGATAAGTTAGTTTTTTCGCAGCGAAGCTATTTCACTTGCCCGCAGGGGCAAATTTCATTGAAAAAACAGTATAACGGTGCGTAAATTGGGGTAAGAAAAGTGAAAAGGTGTGTTAAGTCATTGCAATCCATGAAATGGCACAGTTGTAGGAACTTTCAGCCACGCGCATGCATTCCTCTACACTTTCCCAAGGAGAATCACTCACAACCTCGTGATCTGCATTGCAACCAAAAAGGTAGTATGAAGTATCGTTTTCATATTTGCAAATAGCAAGATAGCGAATCTCCTCAGCCAGTTCTCCTGTTGTATAATATATCTCACCATAACAGTTTTCGGGAGTGTAGTATAAAACGCTCGCATTATCTAACAGCTTTGGAAAACTCATTTCGCATTCTCCTTTGCAGTTCGGCAAGAAGCAATCAGCATTACACGCAAGGAAGTACACTTTGCAGAAAGCGATTTATATGATTGCTCGTCAATGTAGTTGGTTCTGTGCAACAACTCAAGCCAATAGCCTGTTTCGCTTGCTTCTTTTAAGGCGATTTCCAGCTTAGAAATAAAATCCTTCTTGCCTTGTGCATACTGTGCTTCATAGATGTTGGCACCGATAGAAGTACCGCTTCTGCCGATTTGATTGGAGATAATGGATTCTCGATTTTCTTTTAGTTGCTTTACAAGGTTTATAATATCCACAGAGAATTCCATTGACAGTTCTGCCAGCTTATTTTCCTTCACGTAATCGCCTCCTTTAAAGACATTATATCATAAAATCCAGAATATTTCGATGATGCATCGCCTACGGCGATATGATGCATTTGCTTCGCAAATATGATGTTGCTCCCGTGGGTCGCAATGATGCGATGTTTGCCACAAAACATTAGGCGAAGCCGACATCATTAGTGAAACGGCATCATTAGTGAAACGACATCATTTGCCGAAGGCAAACATCATTCAAAAAAGCCTAATTTGTCATAATCGCTTCCTTTAAAGACATTATATCATAAAATCCAGAATATTTCGATGATGCATCGCCTACGGCGATATGATGCATTTGCTTCGCAAATATGA
>JAFTVY010000098.1 GCA_017465545.1 Ruminiclostridium sp. | reverse complement strand
TCTTCAAACACTCTGAGATACGCCACGCCGTCAAGAACATTAAATATATATCCCTTATGCTTATTTTCCCAGTCAAACTGACCGTTGCCGTTAAAGGCGACAAGCTCTTTTCCATTAAAATCATAAATATAAAATCCTATCTGGTATAAATCTGCTGAGTAGCTTGTAGAAGACGCAGTGCAGACGTAAAGATAGTTTCTGTCTGTAGTGACCTCGACATTGTTTCCAAAGAACACATACGGACTTAACGGCTTTTCAGATTCTTTTTCTTCTATAAAGGTTTTCTCTTCTCCTGTTTTAAGATCAACTGAATAAAGGCTGAATTTAAATTTTGAAAGATAATCCGATGAACTGCTGTCTTTATAGCAAGTGGATGTATAATAAAGCTTGTCATTATTTACTGTAAAGCCAGCTACTGCTCTTTCAAAGGAATAAACGATTTTCGTTTCACCTGTTGTGATATTATAACACTGTAACCTCGGTCTGAACGTATTTTCTTTAGATGAGGTAAGGTAGTATATATTATCCTTGTCTGCCGACAAAAAGCCGTCATAGCCGTATTGCTCTTCGTTTTCACCGCTGTTGTCTATCTGTATTTCCTGATAGCTGCCGTTTTTCAGGTCTATCATAAATATCTTCATACCAATTCCTTCATTAAGCTCGGGATTTTCCGATAAAGGATTTTTGTGCAGCTGCACCGTTACAAACATTTTACCCTTATGGATTATGGAATGTGCGGTGCTTACGTTCATATCACCTTCAACCGCAGAGAAGAAAGTGCATATCTCTGAAAGCTCGCTACCATATAAGTCAGCCTGCAAAAGCTTATAGGTCTTTTTTTCCTCTTCCTCTTCCACGTTTACAATGTATATGTGATCGTTATATAACATTCCGGCTCTTCTGCTGAGCCGATCTTTTGTTGATACGCAAAAGTCGTTGCCGTCGTGAAGACACTCCGGCTTATTACATAAATAAATATTCTGATCAGCCTGATTGTCATAAAACATAAGAGAGCCACCGGACGAAAAAATATAATATCCATTATTCGTTTTCATTATCGGCGTACCGCCGAAATTCACGTTTGGGTTGTTTGTCGGTATATTTTCTTCTCCTGTGAGTGAATTTATATTTTCTCCCGACGTGTTATTATCTGAACAGGCGGTAAAAGAAACCGCCATAGCACATATAAGTATTGCTGATATAATTCTTTTAAGCATATAGCTACACTCCTTTTATTATCATAATTGCATTGTAGCATAGCAAAATAAAAAAGTAAACCGCTTTTGCACAAGCGGTCGTTTTTCCTGCAAAAGCGGTCAATTTTATTTGATTTTATGGATAAGAACTTCTATCAGAAAGCTGGTTTCATCATAGCTCACCTTCACCGTACCACCGTACTTTTCAGCGACGCTTCTTATACGGGAAAGTCCTATTCCGTGCATGGTGCTGTCCTCCTTGGTGGTGACAAGCTTATCCCCCTGCCCGTTTATTTCACCGTTATGGAAGTTATGGCAGGAGATATAAAGCATATCGTGTTGCGTGCCTACGGTAAGGGTTATTTCTCTTTTATCCTCCGACTTTGCCGAGGCTTCGATGGCATTATCAAGGATATTGCCGAAGATAACGCACATATCGTAGTCGGAAATTCCCACGTCAAGGGAGGCGTTTACTTCATAGGACAGCGTAATTTCACTTTTCTTTGCAAGCTCGGTCTTTTTATAAAGCAAAGCGTCAAGTACGTCGGAGCCTGTCTTCAGCGGTTGCATAGCAAGGCTGGTTTCGTCAAAGACCTCGTTTATATACTTCAGCGCTCCTTTGTTATCGCCCTTTTCGATAAGCATACTGATAACCGTCAGATGGTTATTGATATCGTGACGGATGGCACGGGATTGCTCGTATTTTCTGTTTATCTCGTTATAATAGCTCTGCTCTGCTTCTGCTCTTGCTCTTTTCATAAAGCGGTTTAAATATCTCACGAAGATGATTACCGCAAAGGACAGAAGTACGATGGCAAAGCCGATAAATACGGCTGTTCTTGATACGGCGTTACCGAAGATATCAACGTTTATGTATCTTATAAAAAAGCGTTCAGGTAAAAAGCAGGAGAATATATTTATTTCCTTTAAAATATTTCCGTCATTCATAACAAGTGCAAATACAAGCTCGGCTGTTATAAATAATGCAAGGAGGATTCCGTATATTTTATCCTTAAGCTGCTTGCCGCCCTTTATTATTGCGGTAACGGAGGTGGAGAGCAGTAACAGTATCACAGCTCCCGCAAGCTTTGAAAGAAAGCAGAACAGCAGGAAAAGCCCCGTGCTTAGCCTCTCTCCCGAATAATAGAGTATAGAATAGCTTTGTATCGGTAAAGAAAAATCAATGCCGCCGATAAATATGCAGGACATCAGAAGATTCATTCCGTACATCAGAAATACCCCGCCGACAAAAACTGTGGGTACCGTTGCCACAAGTCTTTTGTCAAAGGTGAGAGTGGAATCGGCGTTTTTTATCATCATCGAAAAGAAGGGAGTCAGCAATATAACCGATAGCACAACTATAATATCGGTTATTCTGAAATTCAGGAAGGAGCCTATACCGCTGTCATCCGCATAACGGGGTGCAAGCCCCTGAAGGATGCCGTAATCGGTTTTGGTCTTCTCGATATTATTTACGGAGAACATATCGTTTTTATAAATGGAGATATTCAGCATATGCTCTGCATTATCCGATACCGAACTCAGAAAGCTGTCATAATCAAGGTATTTGCGGGTAGCCTCCATAGCCTTCAGATAATTGTCTAATTTCTTTTTATACGCCTCTAAAGTACGCTGAATATCAGCGTCCTCATCACCAAATCGTTCCTTCAGCTTATCGAGATGCTCTTTTTCATTTTTCTGAGCGTATTTACTATCATACACCTCAAAAAGGGTGTCACCGTACTCTGACATCTCCACCAGCGAATAATAGATACCTGAATCCTCGTTATGCTCATTTGTCAGTACGGTGTGCATTTTTTCATAATCATCACCGAAGCGGGAGATAAGCTCGTTTATTTCCACGTTTGACGTCTTGTCCCATTCGTAGGTCTGTCCGTAGCAATCGGTACTTGTGATCTTACTTCCGATGCAGGCGGTATAGTAGAAGATAGCGGAATTTATAGTCACCACGGACAAAACCGCAAGCATCAGAAAAAGCAGAGATTTTCTGTAACCCTTCATCCTCTTCCCACCTTCTTCATAACAGCGTACATAACGTTCTTTCTGTTGCGGCGGCTGAGAGGAAGAGACCGATCGTTTTCAAGAATCACCGTATCGGTATTGATTCTTTTTATCTTTGCGATATTTACGTAAATGGATTTGAACACCTCGGTAAAATCGTCGGCAGACAGCTCCGCACTTATCTGACCTATGGGGCGCACGTCACAAAGCTCGCCGCTATGGGTATGCACAACGCTTGCCCTTTTATCCGATTCGATAAAAAGAATATCCTCGGTATTTATTATCTGCATACCGTCTTTTTCCTGGATAGTCATAGTCTTTTTGTTATACAGCTTATCATAAAGCTTTGTAAGTATGCGGGGCAGTTTTTCTTTATAGCTTCTTTTAACCACAAAGCCGAACGCCTCCACGTCATAGCCGTCGATTGCTCTGTTTTCAAGGCTTGTGACAAAGATTACGGGAGTAGTTATCCCCTTACTCCGAAGCTCGGATACTACGTTTATTCCGTCGGCGGTAATAAGGTTTATATCCATAAAGATAAGCTCAGTATCGTTATTTTCCTCTATCGCCTTTAAAAAATCGGCACCCTCCTCGTAGTAGCTGAACTGACACTCTATATTTCTTTCGCTGAAAAAAGCAGATACCTCGGCAATAAGTCCGTCAGCAAAGCTTTTTTCGTCGTCACAGACTGAAATTTTCATCAAACCACCTCTTTTAGCTTTCAGGATAGATTAAGTAATATAATATCACAGCTTTATAAAAATTTCAAGGGCAGAATTTACCCCCCTCGTCATATAAGACTATATTTTTTCTAAAACGTTACATCGAAAAAAATTTTTTTACAAATAAAAAACACCATCCGTAATTGCAAAACCACAAAACGGATGGTGCGTCGGGACTTATATATTTTATCAGAACATCTGTTCAAGGGCAGAAAGAATATCTCTGTACAGCTCCATCATTTCACTATGTGTGCTGTTTATAACCTCCATATCCTTATCTCTTGCCGCAAACTGAAGCTTTTCCGACAGCTTGGAAAGTCGGTCAAAGCCTAACATTTTTGCCGAACCCTTTAAGGTGTGGACTTCTATTTCGTACAGCTTTATATTATCCTCTTCATATGCCTTCTGGATTGTATCATCCCTTCTGCTCCATAAGAATTCCTGAAGGAACTCGATATATACGCTTTCACTCTGACAGCAGTACATAACGCCCTTATCCGTATTTACATCAGGTATAAGGGTTTTAAGTCTCTGAAGCTCAGGAGACAGATTTCTGAAGGAATCGGAATCGTTCTTTTCGTCTTTTTCAACAGCTTCAGCGACTTTTTCTTCCTTAGCAACGGGTATCATCTTATCGACGGGGAGATACTGCTTTATGAGATTTTCCAGCTTATCGGGAACGATAGGCTTTGACAGATAATCGGTAAAGCCTTTTTCAAGATACATCTCCTTCATACCGATAAGTGCATTGGCGGTAAGCATAATTACTGTAGCTTCATTATTCGGATTTTCCTTGTCCGCCTTTATGTGGCTGAGAGTTTCGATACCGTCCATTTCCGGCATCATATGGTCCATAAATATGATATCGTATTTTTTTATCGCAGTAAGCTCAAGAGCTTCTTTACCGCTACTTGCTGTATCTACCTTCATTTTGAAATTCTTTATAAGATTTACAAATACGTTAAGGTTTACAGCCACGTCATCAACCACTAATATTTCGGCGTCGGGTGCCGTATAGTCGCATTCGTGACTATATGCTATTCCGCTTGTTGCCGCAGATTCAAAATCGATTTTTCCGACGGGCGTTTCATCTACAATCTGCTGGGGAATACATACTGTAAAGGCAGAGCCCTTTCCGTATTCGCTTTCTACGGATATAGTTCCGTTCATAAGGGTTACAAAATTCTTTACAATGTTGAGACCTAAGCCTGTACCCTCGATATTGCGGTTTTTCTGTAAATCGAATCTTTCAAACTTGCCGAACAGCTTATCAAGATTTTCTTTAGCGATACCTATACCTGAATCCTTTACGGTAATATTCAGGTATAACTGTTCCTGCTTTACTTCTCCGTTTATAACAAAACGTACCTCGCCCTTTTCGGTATATTTCACCGCATTTGTAAGCAGGTTTAAAATTACCTGACGGATGTGGGCAACGTCACCGTAAAGTGAGCCGGGAATCTGCTCGTTACATTCCACGTGGAAGGAAAGTCCCTTGCTTCTCACACGGTCGATAATCATATTATAGCAGTCAACTATCATAGAAGACAGCTCGTAATTTGATTCAACAATCTCCATTTTTCCCGATTCGATTTTTGAGATATCCAGTACGTCATTGATAATGGATAAAAGCGACTGGGAGGAGGAACGGATAGTGGTTGCGTAATCAAGCACGTTTTCGTTTGTGGATTCTCTCAGTACCATCTCGTTCATACCGATAATGGCGTTGATAGGAGTTCTTATTTCGTGGGACATATTGGAAAGGAAGTCGCTCTTGGCGTCGTTTGCCTTCTTGAGATTCTGAAGCATTTCTTCCTCTCTTGTAAGGTCGTATACGAAGACGATTATACAGTAAGCGTGATTCTTTTTATTCTTGCCGACTGTAAACTGAAGCGCACAGCTTCTGTCACCGTTTACAGAGCGGAGCTTTATTTCGTTTTTCTTACCTGCAATGACTTTGTCAAGGAATTTATCAGAGTCCTCCTTTGATATATCAAACAGGTCGGAGAGTCCTATATCAGAGCCTTCCTCTATTGCGAAGAACTGATTTGCCGAGTCGTTACCCATATAGAATTTTTTGGTCATATCAAATACAAGGATATTTACGTTTGTTCCCTGATAGATGTAATCGCTGACGTTCTGCAGAGTAATGTTGAGAGCATTGTTATGTACACAGTTATACCAGGTGATAAGATATGATACCATTACGCCATAGCAGGTTGATGGAAAATAGGGGATGCCAAGCGTCGGGAAGAAGGTATCGGGAGCAGTTGATACCATCAGGAAAATGTGTGCACAGATTATTACAAATATTATTTTTCTGTTCTGGGTAGTCTTACGGCTGAAAAGCCAGGTAAAGCCTACGACAAACAGCATAAGCACAGCAATGCCAAGGAAGGTAAAGTGATAGGTACTACCAAACCAGGGATCGTTTGTAAAGGTAGTGCGTCCGTCCAGTACGGTAAAATGCACGTAATCGTTGGGTGAAAAGAGAAGGATATCTCCCACGGCAAGTATAGAATAAATTACCGTAAAGCACCTTGTAGCGATTTTGTTGAAATGTATCAGCTTTGCAATAAACACCATCAGACAAAGCAGATAACCGTCAATTGCCACAATTCCTGCACCTCTTGTCAGGAACAGTAACGTTTCGTCGGTGAACATTCCCATAAGTCCGAAGCTGTAACACCACATTGAAGTGCAGAATCCCGATACGAGAAAATAATTACGGATTATACCCGCCTTTTTCTCTCTTATGAAAAAGGAAACGCCCGTCATTATTGCTATCGTGCCTAAAATTATAAGACTTGTATTTATCAGTTGTCCCATTCCGGTCTCCTTAACAGTATAAATATATAGATAGCTGATTTAATAAGCCGTCTTCAGATAACGATTCATAATATAACGATTCATAATATAACGATTCATAATATAAATTATATAACATATGCATTTAAAAGTCAATAAAATCCAGTTAATTCAATTAAACGTATTTTCGCTGTGAAAACTCAGTAAAGTACCGTCTTTACTATGAAAAACAAATGCTCTTTTCCCGGATTTTCGGCTACCGGGAAATAAAATTTATTAAAATTTTGATTTTTTTCAAAAAAAGGCTTGACTAAATGAAAAAAGTATGCTAAAATATTAAAGTCGTGGAAAGATGGCTGAGCTGGTCTAAGGCGCACGATTGGAAATCGTGTAACGGCTAATACCCGTTCGAGGGTTCGAATCCCTCTCTTTCCGCCAAATCTACGCTGAATATTTTATTCAGCGTAGTTTTATTTTATAGTTTATGCGGGCGTGGTGAAATTGCACCGAATCCTCAGATTCGGTGGTAATCGTAAATGCGAAGCATTTACGATATGCAGACTACGCCATATTTTGAGAGCGTTACGCTGGTGGAGTTAATTTGAGGTATCCTATGTCAAGGATTTTTATTTCACTAGAAGCACATATTTCCGTTGCCGGAATAGTGCATGATTCAATTATGAAAATTGAACGTGAAACGGGCGTATTGGAAACAACAGATTACACTAACACCCTTGACAGTATAGGCATTTATGTTAATTGTTTCGATAAAGATTGGATTGCTTTTGGCAAGGGAAAAGAACGAAAATATATCAGCTATAAAAACCGATATGCTGATATTCGATTGCTTATCCCTGCAGAAGATCTGTTAGCAGCA
Organism: Ruminiclostridium sp.; assembly: GCA_017465545.1. Lineage (GTDB taxonomy): Bacteria > Bacillota > Clostridia > Oscillospirales > Ruminococcaceae > Ruminiclostridium_E. The sequence goes on along the minus strand of JAFTVY010000098.1, from coordinate 10,487 downwards.
GATAAAAAAGAACGGTTTTTAATGGTTAAAAATATTATCATTGAATCCATAAGAATTATCGACGAAAAGCTTAACAAGAAAAAGGGCTGTTTCTTTGAAGGAAAACGCTTGATTAAATATATAGAAGAGAAAACAAAGAATTTGGTTTAAAAAGTTAATATGCGGGTATGGTGGAATTGGCAGACATGCCAGATTTAGGTTCTGGTGCGAAAGCGTGCAGGTTCAAGTCCTGTTACCCGTACCAAGTCAGCCCGTATCATAAGATACGGGCTGACTTAACAGTTAAAATTGGAGAGGATTATATTATGAAAAAAAGAAACCTATTATCACTTATTCTTGCGATGGCTACCATTTGCAGTTGTGCCTCATGTGCAAACAACACAACGGACAGTAGTGTTTCCGAACAAAGTAATTCTACCTCTTTACACCAAAACGCAGAAGCGAATGAATTTCAATATAACGGCACATTTAATGCAGAAGTTTTTGAGCATATCTGCCGGAATATTGTGATTGAAGATAAAACTTTATCTTTACCGTTCACTATTCAAGATATGGGAGAGAAAGTTTCATACAACAATATTTACACATATTATGATGAAAAATACGAACTTGCCAGTGCTCCGTGGACTTATAACGGAAATATAATCGGATTTTTTACTGCCGTGTGCCAAGCCAACGACAACGAATGGAGCGATAACCTTATATGCAGCTTTGATGTTCAACAAGATGAGTATGAACAGCAAAGTGAACTTAAATATATTTCTATTGGCGGATTTGAATTGATGGATACAAAAGAAAAAGTGATAGATGCATTGGGGCAGCCGACAGAAAAAAAGGAGTTTTCAAGTGGTACAATTATGTACAGTTATTTAATTTCGAATGATGACAATATAAAATTTGACATTGACCCCAAAGGTAAAATCACGATAATCAGCATTACAATTTCAAACGATTTTAAATAACAGTTCATTTCACAAGCACCAACTGTGCAATTTATGCAGTCGGTGCTTTATTTTTGTTATACGGTTCAGGAATTGAAACTGCCTGGTTCGTAAGTCCTGTCGCCCGTACCAAAGCAGTATCAAACGATACTGCTTTCAGCGTGTAGACAAAGTCGTTTGTCTACACACTGTCAGACGATGAAAAACACACGCAGACGAGGAAACTGGCGCTGTCGGCATACGGGTTGTATGGTAAGCGTCAGTTGATGAAGTAAGCAAAAATGCTTCAGGGAAGCCGTTTCCGGCTTCCCTGAACTTTTGTATCGACGTTTTTATATATTCGCAAGATAAGTGCAAAATTTTACGCATTTTTGCGGTGCGTGAGTTTGTCTTCAGTCTGCAACAGGGGAGCCGTAGCTCTCCTGATCGTTACTTATTATTCCATATCGGCAAATTCGGCGTGTACCTTTTCAACCTTTGCTCTCATTGCCATAAAAGTATCCGCTATAATGGGATCGAACATCTGTCCGCTTCCCTTTCCGATTATTTCAAAGCATTCATCCATCGGCATTGCATCACGATAGCAACGTTTTTCCGATACTGCATCAAATACGTCGGCAACCGCCATAATCCTTGCACACAGAGGAATCTCCTCGCCTGAAAGTCCTTCGGGATAGCCCTTACCATTCCATTTTTCGTGGTGGTAGCGTGCAACCTCGTAAGCCATTTTCTGAAAGGCTTCGTTACCGAGATTTTTATAAGCCTCCTGTATTATCTGACCGCCCTTTACAGCGTGGAGCTTCATTTTAAGATACTCATCATCGTCAAGGGAGCCCGGCTTCTGGAGTATTGCGTCGGGTACTGATATTTTACCTATATCGTGCATAGGCGCCGCCTTTAAAAGATTTTCTATGTAATCCTTTGTCAGTACACCTGAATAAAGTCCTTTGGACGCCATTTCCTCGGCAATCAGCTTTACGTACATACTTGTACGCTTTACGTGGCCGCCGGTGTTATCGTCACGGTTTTCTATAAGGTTTGCAAAGCCCATTATCATCTCGTCGTGATACTTGGATATTTCTCTTAATGCGGGATCCTCCTGATTCATATAGATACCGATTATGATTACGGTAACACCTATACTTGAAATTGTAACGTCTGTAACGAAAATCTGTATTACAGTAACAAGCGCAAGCACAAAAAGGAAGGTGAATATACTGGTACGCTTATTGTTTTCGATATGTCGCCATCTTCTGACAAAGGTGCCTATTGCAAAGGCTATATATAGTCCCGCCATTACAAAGCAGTTGTATACCGATACCTGTGTATTGACGCCAAGATCTGTAAGCCATATTGAAAGGATATTCAGAACGACAAGCAGGATATTTACCGCAAAGGGTATGAAAAATATTATCCTGAAGCCTAAAGCCTTCGGGAAGGAGCCCGTGATATGAAGCATATACAGGAACATCACAAAAATAACTCCGTCAAAGCAGATAAGATAAATCATATGGAAAATATCGCATATCTGCGGTGACATACGGAATTCCTGCGAAGTAAGCACGGCATATATACCATCAAAGATGATGGTTATTACACCGATTGCAAGTAATTCATCAAAGAAGCTTTCCTGCAATTTTCTTTTGTATTTTCTTAAATCACGGTAATAAATCATCGTGATATAGAGCAGTATGACAAGGCATCCTACTTGTAATAAACAGTCTGTCATAAAAAATCTCCTGCAAGCTGATAAGAATTGTATCAGTTGTTATCTGACACGATATTGGAAAGCCATACACCCTTTTTTACGAGTATAAAGCCTATTATACATTTGAGTATTTCAAGTCCCTGTCCCACCGCGTAAAGCCACATTATCGGAAGTGTGGTACAATGAGCGAGAATAGCTACTGTTGGAACCACCAGAGCCCAGGAAAAAACGCAGTCGAAAAGGAAGGTTATTAAGGTTTTTCCTCCTGAACGGATGGTAAAATAGGTTGAATGCAGTGCGCCGTGTACCGGCATAAGCACGGCACTTATTATAATGAACGTAGTCGCAAGTCCACGAACGTTATCCGAAGTATTATAGGCAAGGGGGAAAAGTCCGGAAAATGCCGCCATCACGCCGCCGACAACCACACACATACCGCCTGAAAAGGCTATGAGTCGGGGCGCCGCCTTCTTTGCCTGTTCCATTTCTCCTGCACCCAGAAGCTGTCCTATAACAACGGATACACCTGAGCCGAAGGAAATGAACATTACGTTGAAAAGGTTGATAACAGTGTTTGCAATATTGAGTCCTGCAATTACGTCAACGCCTCTTACGGAGTAGAGCTGTACCAGCATAGAAACGCCTGCACTCCACAGACATTCGTTTGCCGTCAGAGGAATAAGTCCCTTTATGGTTATTCTGCCTGCAAGCTTTTTAGGTACTTTAAGGCTACGGTATACGCCCTTTATAAAGGTCAGCTTTCTGCTGTTTGCGTGAGTCCAGATTATTACTATGCCTGCCTGAACGAATCTTGAGACAACCGTGGCAATAGCCGCACCTACAACGCCAAGCTTCGGAAAACCAAAGGAACCGAAAATAAGTAAGTAATTCAGTATTACGTTTGTAATTACCGCCGTTACACCTGCCACCATGGGGACCGTTGCGGTGCCGCCCTCACGGAGCGTACCCGAATATATCTGTTCTACTGTAAACGGCACAAGTCCTATAAGCATAACAGCCATATATTCCTTAGCAAAGCCGAAGGTAAGCTCTAAGTCAATGCCCTCCTCTGCAGTATGAAGATATGCGGTTATCAGGTTGTCACCGAATAACGTAAATATCAGAATACCTATAAGCATAATAGCAACTGACGCTATCGTCTTGTATCTGAAGGTGCTTTTTACACCCTCCATATCGTTTTTGCCGAAAAACTGGGCACAGAATATGCCCGCTCCCGATAACGCCCCGAAAACCGTAAGATTGTACACAAAGAACAGCTGGTTTACTATTGCGACACCAGACATCTGCTCTGTACCTACCTGTCCTACCATTATATTGTCTATAAGGGCAACAAGGTTGGTTATAAGGTTCTGGATCATTACAGGGACAGCAATGAGCAGCGTTCTCTTGAAAAAACGACTGCTGTTTATTGTCTTCTCCATATAAATTCCTTTATTCTACATTTTATTTTCTATATATAAGATAATTTTATCATTTTTTTACTGTTATGTCAATAGAAATTCGTTGTTAAAAAATAAACAAAACCCCGTGCTTTACGGGGTTTCAGGTATCAATCTCCTGTCGAATCACGAAGCACAAGGCTGTGTGACAAGGTATAAAGGCTATGGTCGGGATTATCTGATTTCATATTTTCGATAAGCTTTTCGATAACCAGCTTGCCCTGAGCGTAACAAGGCTGTTCTACCGTTGAGAGATGAGGTACGAACATATGCGAATAAGCGATGTTATCAAAGCCCATAAAAATGAGATCCTTACCTATTCTGTAGCCCTTTGAAAGTGCATAGTTCATCGCACCGATGGCTATCATATCAGAAATAGCGAAGATAGCGGTAGGGGGACTGGGGAGGTTCATAAGGTATTCGCAACCGGTCATACCCTGCTATGTTTCGTAGCTACCAAAATATACGTAATCCTCGTTATAGGGAATATCGTTATCCTTTAAAGCGAGCTTATAGCCTATTTCACGGTCGATACTGGACTGGCTTCTCTGCAACGTGGTAATAAGACCGATCCTTCTGTGTCCCTTTCTGATAAGGTAGTTTACGGCATCTCTGCCTGCCTTTACGTTATCGATGGTTACGGTAAGCACGTTACAGTTATCGAGTCTTTCAAGACACATAGCAATATTATGCTTTTCGCCCAGTGCATTAATAGTGGGTGCGTCGAGCTTGGGACCTAAAAGGACTGCGCCGTCAACCGCTCTTGAAAAGAGCATACCGAGAAGATGCATTTCGTGATTGGGATCGTTCTGGGTGGTCGCTATCAGCACGTCATAGCCCTGAGCGTAAGCCGCCGCCTCCATACCTCTTATAACGTCGGAATAGAAGCTCTGCTCCGTTGACGCTATAATGGCAAGGATTCTTCTCGTCTCACTCTTGCGCAGGTCTCTGCCTAAAAAGTTAGGACTGTAGCCAAGGCTTTCTACAGCATCGTTTACAGCCTTTATAGCTTCTTCCGATACGTTTGATTTTTTATTAAGTACACGGGAAACTGTTGCAACAGAAACATTTGCCTTCTTTGCAACGTCCTTTATTGTTACGCTCATATTTACCCCCGATTTTATAAATATTAAATACTATATACAATTATACAACATTATGAAAACCTTTTCAATGTGACAAATAGACAAAAATCCACCACAAATTTTATATAATCTTACAATTTAATCAAAAAAGTGACAAAGCACTTAAATTTAAGTAAAAAAAACGTCCGAAATTACAGTTTGTGGAATATAAGCGTTATTTAACTAATTTTTATAAAAAATTATTGTTTTTTGTGCCTTTTGGTACTTTACAAATCGCTCATTTTAGGTTACAATATATGTATAGGAAAGTTTAAGGTTATTACCTAAACGCAAAATAACAGGAAAGAAGTAAACGACAGATGAAAAAGAAAAGCGTAACAATGAGCGACATTGCAAGAGCAATGGATATAAGCACAGTCACAGTATCAAAGGCGCTGGGTGACAAGGACGGGGTAAGCGAGGAGCTTCGTGAGAAAATAAAGCAGAAGGCAAACGAAATGGGCTACCGCTTCAGCTTTTCCTCAAAGGCGGCAAAGGACGGCTTTACCTTCAATATAAGCATAGTTGTAGCAAAGCATTTTATAAGCGACGCCAGCGCGTTCTACTGGGTCATGTACCGTCATATAGTAGAGCTTCTGCAAAAGCAGAATTATTATGGTATCCTTGACGTTATAACCGAGAAAGACGTAATAGAAAAGAATATTCCCAATTCTGTTGCCGATAAGAAGGTTGACGGCATTATCGTGCTTGGTCAGTTTGACGATGAATACGTAAAGGAGCTTTTTGAGCTTAATATTCCTATAGTATTCCTTGATTTCTACAGTAGTGACAGCCGTACTGACACGATTCTGTCAGACAGCTTCTTTGGTTCGTATATGCTGACAAACCACCTTATCTCACACGGACACAGAAATATCGGCTTCTTAGGCTCGATAAATTCCACCTCCAGTATTCAGGACAGATATTTAGGATATTATAAGGCACTTCTTGAAAAGAATATCCCCGTAAACAAGGACTGGATAATCGAGGACAGAGGTCCCGATGGTACGGGCTACCCTTCCTACAAGCTTCCTGCTGAAATGCCTACAGCCTTTGTCTGCAACTGTGACGAGGCGGCATATATCCTTTTAAATCAGCTTAAAGCAGAGGGATATTCCATACCGGACGATATTTCCGTTGTAGGTTATGATAATCATATATATTCAACAATTGCAAATCCGAGAATCACAACCATAGACGTTGACAGCAAGAGGATGTCGGCAGAGGCTGTAGAAACTATCATCAAGAAGATACGTGACAGAAATTATTCCCGTGGCAGAACCTTAGTCACAGGTAAAATAATATACAGGGACAGCGTAAAAGCGATAAAGAAATGAAGATAATAGATACCCACGCTCATTATGACGACAGACAGTTTGATACCGACAGATATGAGCTTATAGAAAGAATACTCTCCGATAACGTGCTTGGCTTTATCAATATCGGATGCGATATTGAAAGCAGTATTTTTTCCTCGGAGCTTTCCAAAAAATATGATAACGTATATGCTTCAGTAGGAATACACCCGGGTATGGTCGACGAGACCGAAGAAGACTATACAGAAAAACTGAAGGAGCTTTGCAAGAACAAAAAGGTGGTAGCTATAGGCGAAATAGGTCTCGACTATCACTACGAAGGCTATGACAGAGAAAGGCAGATACGCTTTTTCAGAGAACAGCTTGCCCTTGCAAAGGAGCTTTCTCTTCCCGTAATCATACACTCCCGTGACGCTACCGAGGACACGATGGAAATCCTGAGAGAGCTTCGTCCCGAAAAGGCGGTAATGCACTGCTTTTCAGGAAGTGCAGAAATAGCCGCAGAGCTTGTAAAGCTTGGAATCATGATAAGCTTTACCGGTGTGCTTACCTTCAAGAATTCAAAAAAGGCGGTAAAGGCCTGCGAGGAAACTCCGATAGAAATGCTTATGCTGGAGACAGACAGTCCTTATATGGCGCCCACCGGCTACAGAGGTCAGCGTTGCGATAGCTCAATGACGATGGTAACGGCAGGAAAGCTGGCGGAAATAAAGGGAATTTCCACAGAAGAGGCTATCAGCATATGCAACGACAACGCCATAAAGTTCTTCGGTCTTGATTTTAGCTGAAAAATATGATAGAATAGTCTAAAAAGCAAAGAAAGGTTATTTATACAATGGAATCTGACGCCCGAAAACCACGAAAGATAAGAAAAGCGTTACTCTACCCCTTTATTCTGCTCAACAAGGGACTTGACAAAATGCTGTCAAAGGCTTTGGGAGAGGGTTATTACGGAAAGGACAACGTCACCCAGGACGATATTATGTCCATGGTTGACGCCGGTAACGAATACGGCAGTCTGGAGGACGAATCCGCTCAGATGATAAACAACGTTTTCGAATTCGGTGATATGGTAGCCTCTGACGTAATGACACACAGAACTAATATAGTCGGTGTGGAGATGGAATCATCTCTTGACGATATTGTTTTTATTGCCCTTGAAAAGGGATTTTCACGAATACCCGTATATAAGGAAAGCATCGACGCCATTATAGGTATCGTAATCGTAAAGGATCTGTTATGCCTTGTGGGAAACGATAATAAGGATAAGCTGAAAATTTCCGACTTTTTACGTGAGGTCGTATACGTGCCTGAATCCTGCTCCTGCTCCGATGCCTTTAAATTCCTGACAAATCTGAAGTCGGGTATGGGCGTTGTAGTAGACGAATACGGCGGTACTGCAGGAATAATAACCCTTGAGGATATTATAGAATCCATAATGGGAGATATTGAGGACGAGTATGACGAAGAAATCGAGCTTATAATTCCACGTAACGGCGGTGCTTATGAGGTAAATGGTGAAGCCGATCCTGAAGAGGTATTAGAGCTGTTCGGATACCAGCTTGAAGAAAATCACGAATATGATACCATAGCAGGCTTTGTGACGGACTTACTGGGTTATATTCCCGAAGAAGAGGGAGAGCATCCCAAGGTAAGATACAAGGATATTATGTTCAAGGTAAAAAGCGTTGAAAACAATTGTATCGAGCAGATAATAGTAAGGCCCTGCAAGGAAGAAGAGCTTGCAGAAATGACAAGTGAAGAATAAAACAAAAGCACCTTTCTATTTTTCCGAAGGTGCTTTTCTGTAATATCAGACAAATTGTGTTGAATAGAATTAACCATCACGAAAAGAAAGGTGATGGTTATGTTTTTTTCACTTTTAGGGAATACCCTGCAGAATCTTTTGTTCTTTGCCCTGCATTTTGACAATCAGAATTCCTTCCCCCGACAGCTGACAAGAAAAGAGGAAGAGGAATGCATAAAGGCTGTAGCAAACGGGGATACCTCGGCAAGAAACCGACTGATACAACACAATATGCGGCTTGTCGCCTTTATAGTAAGGCGGCATTACCCTGACTACAGAGATCAGGAGGATCTTATATCCATCGGTATAATCGGGCTTATACGTGCCGCAGAAACCTTTGATTATGAGCGCAGTATCAACTTCTCCACTTATGCAGGTAAATGCATAAACAATCAGATACGGATGTATTTCCGCAAGATAAAGCATCAGCTGAGTGAGGTCTATATGAATGAGCCTATGGACTGCGACAAGGACGGAAACGAGGTCACCATGGCGGATATTTTCCCCGATGATACCTCTGTTGAGGATGAGGCTTTTCTCAACATTAATATAAAGAAGCTGTATAAATTCATTGACGAGGAGCTTGACGACAGAGAAAAGGAGATACTGACGAAGCGTTACGGACTATCGGGAACGGGATACAATATACAAAAAGTCTATACCCAGCAGGAGGTTGCCGATGAGCTGAATATCAGCAGAAGCTACGTTTCGAGGATTGAGAAAAAGGCGCTGCAGAAGTTGAAAAAGAGGTTTGATGAAAATTGAAATTATACGTACGGGGATAAAAATATAATCCGTAAGGTATTTAACTACCTTACGGATACCTTTTATTCCTTTTCCTTGAAACGTACAAGCTCTGTGACCTTTTCACAGGGTATGCATTCCACGTCGAGATTTTCAGCGTAAATGCATTTTGTATCTCTTATTCCGTACATAGTCTGTGCCAGCATTTTAACGTAGTTATATCCGAAATCGGCATATATTCTACCGCCTGCCGTGGTTATATAGACAAGTCTTTTTGCCTTGCAGAGTCCCTTTGGTATATTTCTTTCATAAGTAAAGGTAATACCTGATACCGATATAGCTTCGATATAGATTTTAAGGAGTGCGGGAAAGCCTAAATCCCAGTAGGGAGCGGCTATTACTATCTCGTCTGCCTGTGCAAACTGACGGGCATAGCGGAGCATTTCGTCATCAGTCTTATTTTCGGCAAGAAGTCTGTCTCTTTTTTCAAGTCTTGCTTTATCAAGAGGCAGAATATTTTCATTCTGAAGCACGATTTCGGTAATATCACCATCTGCATTTTCGAGATATTTTCTTGCGTAGGCAAGAGTTCTTGACTTTTCTCTGACGCAGGCGTTTATAAAAAGAATCTTCATTTTACACCACCATATTACTGTTATTTATAGCACTTATAAGGGCGCTCACAGAGGAGCTTACAATATCGGTGTGAAGTCCTGCACCCCAGGAATGCTCGGATTTGCTGTCGCATATCTCAACGTAGGCTACCGCCTTTGATTTTGAGCCGACCTCAAGGGCGTGCTCGTTATAGTTCACGAAAGTATAATCAAGACCGAGTCCCTTTCTTATAGCGTCGCTGACAGCGTCAAGACGACCGTTGCCCTTGCCTGTAAGGAGCATTTCCTCATTCTTATAGATAAGAGAAACGTTTGCTATAATAGTTCCATCGGACTTTGACTGCATATAATGTGCCTCACAAACACGGAGCTTTGTTTCTACGTTTACAAACTGCTCCATAAATACCGAGTAAACCTCGTCGGGAGATAATTCCTTATGTAAGTGATCGGATACGGATTTGACTGTATAGCCGACCTTTTCTCTGAATTTAGGCGGCAGATTGATGCCGTACTTCTGCTGGAGCAGATAGCCGATTCCACCCTTTCCGCTCTGGCTGTTTATACGGATAACGTCGCTATCATATTCCCTGCCGATATCCTTGGGATCGATAGGAAGATAGGGTACTGTCCAATGGGCGGGATTCTGCTCCTCGCGCCACTTCATACCCTTTGCGATAGCGTCCTGATGAGAGCCTGAAAATGCCGCAAATACAAGTGCACCGCTGTAGGGCTGACGATCGTAGACGTGCATACAGGTCATTTTTTCATAAACC